>NZ_JAUBQE010000026.1:0-103487 GCF_036701115.1 Microcoleus sp. Pol1C5
TCGATAGCTTTGTAACATTAACACTAACAATTGTAGCGTTAGATACTGGCGAGGATTTAGATGCGTCTCGAAAACTTTTTGGTATAATTGAGGGAACATATATTTTGTGTGGGGGTCGCAGCGACCCCCAATTTTTGGGGATTACGATTGGCTAAAACCCTTATTCTACCTGATTTGCAGCCTCCTTGTCACCCCTTGAGCCTATTTAGCTAAGCCCCTAATATTCGAGCGACCCAAACTGCAATATCAGGAAAAGCCAGCGGATTAATATTACCCTGAGTCAGAGTTTCTCTCGATTGATATCCTTCATTGGTAGGCTCTCGAAATACTATTAATTCCATAGTTCGCAAATTGACAACCCAATACTCAGAAATGCCGGCCTCCGCGTAAATCTTGCTCTTGATTTCCAAGTCTTTGCTAAGAGTATAATCCGAGTATTCTATCAGCCAAAAGATGTTTTCTGGATAGGGATGATGTTCTCGATAATCTTGTCCCAAACGTTGAATTACAGCGATATCGGGTTGTGGCTCGGAGTTGCTTGGTGGCAAGATAATCGGTTTACCTTGGCGGATTTTAGCTCGATCGCCCAGCAAAAAAATTAGGTACTCTCCAGCCTCATCGCTAGAGTAAGCATGAGATTCTCCTTCGGGAGCTATTTCGATTATTTCTCCATCTATTAATTCAGCATTTCGCCCTTCCAGAATGCCGGCTGCAATGATGCGGTGGTAGTCTGCAACCGTCCATTTTACAGTCGTGACACTCACAGCGATTACTCCTATGTTTTTATTCTGATTTTATACGCGATCGCCTATGAAACGAATTTTTTCGCTCGCGCCGGGCGGTTGAAACCGCGTCTTGTCAAACAAAACCCGACGAAAGCCGCTTGAAGACTCGATCGCGCTTAAAACTCCTATCCCCCGCCGCTAACTCCCTCCAATCTCAGGAAATGCACCTGGCCCGATCGATCGCCCGCTACCACTGTCACCCCATCAGGGGCGATCGCACAGCCAAACACACTACCTCCGCTGAAACTAGCAATTTCTTTGCCGCTAAGCAGATCCCAGATTTTGAGGTTGCGATCCAATGAACCGGAAACCGCTATCAGGCCGTTAGGGGCGATCGCCACTGCATTTACCCCCCCACTATGACCGGTGAGAGTTCTCAGTTCCCTACCGCTGTTTGTGTCCCAGATTTTGAGGGTGCGATCCCGTGAAGCGGAAATCGCTGTGCGGCCATCGGGTGCGATCGCCACTGCTGTTACCTTGTCAGTATGACCGGTGAGGGTTATCAGTTCTCTGGCTGTCTCGGTGTCCCAGATTTTTAGGGTTCGATCCACTGAAGTGGAAATCGCTGTGCGGCCATCGGGTGCGATCGCCACTGCTGTTACCTTGTCAGTATGACCGGTGAGGGTTGTAAGTTCGGTGCCACTGAGCAAATCCCAGGTTTTCAGAGTTTCATCTTGTGAAGCGGAAATCGCTGTGAGGCCATCGGGTGCGATCGCCACTGCTTTTACTCCTTTAGTATGACCGGTGAGAGTTCTCAGTTCTCTGCCTGTCTCGGTGTCCCAGATTTTTAGCGTACAATCGAGTGAAGCCGAAATCGCTCGTTTGCCCTCTGGTGCGATCGCGACTCCCAATACAGGCTTAGTATGACCGGTGAGGGTTTGAAGTTCTCTACCTGTCTCGGTGTCCCAGAGTCTGAGGCTTTTATCCCATGAAGCCGAAATTGCTGTCAGGCCATCGGGTGCGATCGCGACTCCCAATACCCAGAACCTATGACCCGCGATCAATAATCGCACACATCCTTGCCCCGGCGGCCATAAATTAGCCCTCAAAGGTCGCAGCCAAGGACTATCTTTCCACTGCTTGACCTGTTCCAACATCCCCTGAAGCTCAGCTATTTCACAATCTAGCAATCTCCCCAATAATTGCCCTGCTAATTGCGTTTTATCATGAATCAAAATGTGCGCTGACTCGCGAATGGCTCCCTGAATCAATTTCAGTGTTTCACTTTGCTCCTGCGACAGCCACATATTAGAATTGATCGGTAAATCGTAATCCTCAATTAACGCTTGTACTCCCAACTCATCCAGTTTTGCCTCAATAAAATCGAAATCAGTTAACAACTGGTACAGTCGTTCCCATGCCGCACTCTCTACTAAATGCCTTGGCAGAGTTTCCAAAGTATCAAGCCGTTTTTGCCACGGCATTTTCCCCAACTGTTGTTTAAACTCACTCATCCGTATAAATCCCGCAACAAATTATTACAAATCGCTGTTTCTATTAAATATTTCCAATTTTAAGCGATTCTTTTAACTGCGCCAAATCGTTGCAGTGACTCGATCGATAAAATAAATCTGCTTTGTAACGCTGGATGTAAAATATCAATTATCGACTTTTACCAAAGGCATAATTATGAATTTTTATATAGTTGACGTGTTTGCGGAGTCAAAATATGCTGGCAATCAACTCGCTGTATTTTGCGGGGCTGAAGTTGCCGAACTATCTGAGGACCAAATGCTGCTGATAGCGAGGGAAATCAATTATTCAGAAACTACGTTTATTCGCTCGCCCGATCCGCGAGATGGTGGCTATGACGTGCGGATATTCACGCCCAAGAAGGAATTGCCCTTTGCCGGTCATCCGACTTTAGGCACTGCGTTTGTGTTGCAGCAAGAGATTATTCGCGAAAAGGTCGATCGAGTAATTCTCAATCTAGCCGTCGGTCAAATCCCCGTCACTTTTAATTATCACAATGAATCGGCCGATATTTTATGGATGCGACAAAACGCGCCTAGTTTTGGTCAAGTTTTATCAGCCGAGACTCTGGCAAATGTCTTGAATTTACAACCCGATGAAATTGATGCCAACTTCCCAATTCAAGAAGTTTCGACCGGAGTGCCGTTTATTATTGTACCGTTAAAAACTCTCGCCTCGCTCAAAAAAGCTCAAGTCAACTTAGATAAATATTTTGAGCTAGTTAATACAATGGAAGCGAAAGAAATTTTAATATTTTGCCCAGAAACTTACAGCGACATTAATGATTTAAGCGTGCGAGTTTTTGCCCATTCATTAGGAATTCCAGAAGATCCGGCGACTGGCAGTGCTAACGGCTGCTTGGCGGGATATTTGGTAGAACATGATTATTATGGGTCAGCAAAGATTGATGTCAGAGTTGAGCAGGGTTATGAAATCGATCGGCCTTCTTTGCTGTTGTTACAAGCCGCTAAGAATGAAGGGGAAATAACAGTTTTGGTGGGTGGTAAGGTGGTGATGGTTGCTAAGGGAGAATTTGTGTAGAATATTTAATGGCAAATTATTAACCGCAGAGGGACGCAGCTAGATTTAGAGGCTTCTTTGGCGATCGATATCTTACAATTTTGCTAATATGAGGTAGCTCATATTCATTGATTCGCGTGATTGTTAGGCTAAAAAAGTCATCACTACCAGAGACTTTCCAATGCTGCAAACATTTTCGCGGACTTTAAATGTATCCCCTGACGCTTCTGAAGCCCTGCTTTCACTGCCATTAACCAGCTTGCTCGATTCACCGGAATTCAATCAATTATTAGGAAGTCTCGATACTGCTTTACTCAAAGAAACTTTGCCAACAGCAGGAACTGTTTTAGCTCAAAAGCTGCCGCCTTTTTACGACTGGTTGCAAACAGAACTAGGAATTAAAAACGTCCCTGAGAGTCCCGATCATACTACGAAATGGGTAGTCGGTTTTTTGAAGAATCAAGAAAGTTTAACTCGTTTAGTCGATCTGCACAAATCAATTCCCAGACAGGCATTAGAACGAGCGATCCCTCGTTTAGTTAGCGCCTTTGATAAAGTTCAACCCACCGCTGTAAAGCAAGAATGGGAAAAAGCGATCGCAGCACTTTGTCTGCTTCTGGCAGTCGCAGCGCGGGAAAATCAGCCATCTGCGGCCTGAAGCAATTGTGTCTGAGTTTAGACAAAGCGCTTTTTTCGGAAAATTTGCAATTGAGTGCGATCGATCTGAACGACTACTGGCCGCCGCTTGTTGAGGACGATCGCATTGTGTCTGTTTAGCAAAAGCCACTGAGCCAATATTGCCACAATCGCGCGTCTTTTGAGAAACTTGCCTTCAAAACGCGCCATTCGGACGATCGCCTCTTCGATTTTATAACAACAGTTGTGGCCTTTCTGGGAAATCACAAAAATCGTTCCCGGTATGTAATCGCCTTGATTTGCCCAGAAAGCATACCTTTCGCCTAAAGTAAAATAGTGAAAAACATTGTTAGCGGTGGAAGTTTGAGCTAACTTTTCCGAAAGCCCCAAAGAATTAAAAGTTACAGTCGATCTAATATAATCCGGGTATTTTGCTGCTATTTGCTGAGCAACTTTGCCGCCCAAACTTTCTCCGATGACATCCGGCGGATTCCCGCTGTGAAATTGCTGCTTTATCCAATCAATAACACCCACAGTTTGCGCCGATTTTAACTGGCGTTCTAGTTTGGCCATAAATACATCGGGCGTATCTTCCAAAACGCGCTCGAAAGGATACCAAGAACCGTATCCGCGAATTACTAAAACAGGCGGATTATTGCCAGAAATGGGGAGGCGACTTTCAGCATAAAAACCAGTGCGAGAGTCTTCAAACACTTTTTTTATGATATAATTTCCATCAATAACTTGCCCTTCCTCGTGTCGAATGTAAATTGAAGGATTATTGGGTTTAAAAGTATCGTGCAGTTGGGGTTTGGCAAACTTTTCATACAGGGAATCTAGCAAGTGCCTTCCCGTTTGGCGATCGACAAAATCAAATTCTGTTTTTTTCATTATCTGGTAGGGCGGGTGTTCCCAACAATATTTAATAAGTACAAAACATCTACATAAACCCGCCACCGGACAACGAATAATCTAAATTAACTTTTACTTGTATCAGATAGCAAAAATCTACATGACATTTACCGTTGGGGGAGTGATAGGGCGAGTTTTAGATATTGTCAATTATTAACAAATATTGTATGTTAAACCCGCCCGCCCTTAGCAAATCACTTTTACAAAACTCGCAACGTGCTAGCAATACTATCGACTGCTTCCAGCGCGCGAATTTCATCGAGTGCTTGTTGAAAATTACCTTCCCTAACATCGTGAGTCACGACGACAATTTCTGCTAAATCGCCGCGAATTCCCGTCTGCACAACAGATTCCAAACTAACTTTGTGGTTGCCGAAACAAGTGCCGAGTTTGCCAATTACCCCCGGAGTATCGCGCGTCAGAAAACGGGCGTAAAAGCGAGTAACAAGTTCCTGCATCGGAGCAATTTTGCAGTAGTGTTGGTGACTGCAACTCAGCAAAGGATGGGGAATCGGAACAGTTTCGGTTTTCAGGATTGCCGCCACATTCATTATGTCAGATACTACGGCGCTAGCTGTTGGGCCTGCACCGGCGCCGCGCCCGTACAGCATCAATTGCCCGATCGGCTCTCCTTCGACTAAAATTGCATTGTAAACCCCGTTGACACTCGCCAGCGGATGAGTTTTTGGCACAAAAGTAGGATGCACTCGAATTGATAGCAGTTCGCTTTCGGCCTCCGCTTGCTTGCCATTGTAGCGGGAGGTTTCTTGAGCAATAGCCAACAATTTAATCACAAATCCCAGCTTGTCGGCGTAGTTAATATCAGCCGCACTAACTTTTCTAATACCTTCGCAGTGAACATCTGCTAATTTGATGCGTCCGCCAAAAGCTAGCGAGGCTAAAATAGCAATTTTATCGGCAGCATCTAATCCATCTACATCTGCTGTGGGGTCAGCTTCAGCATAACCTAATTGCTGAGCGTCGGCGAGCACTTCGGCAAAGTCTGCGCCTTCTGTTTGCATCCGCGTCAGGATGTAATTAGTTGTGCCGTTGACAATGCCGGTGACAGTTTGAATGCGGTTTGCACCTAAAGATTGTTTGAGGCTTTGAATGACCGGAATGCCGCCGCCGACAGCAGCTTCTAGCATTACGTAAACGCCTTTTTTGTTGGCGGCCTCGAAGATTTCATTCCCGTAGCGGGCGATAACTGCTTTGTTGGCAGTGACGACGTGCTTGCCGCTGGCAATAGCTTGCAGAATGAGCGATCGCGCCGGTTCCAATCCGCCAATCAGTTCTACTACAATATCAATTTCCGGGTCAGTTGCGATCGCTTCTAGGTCAGTTGTCAGCACATTTTCTGGCAATTGTAAAGACCGAGTTCGAGAAATATCGCGCACTCCCACCCGATAGATTTCCAATTCCTGCAACAGCGGATGGCGGCCGTCTGGGGAGAGCAAAATCTCTGCTGTTCCCGCGCCAACTGTACCCAAACCTAACAAACCAATTTTGAAAGCCACGACTTTGACCCGTAGAAACTCAATTAAGCCACAACCATTGTAGGCTATTGGCGTACCGGATCAATGAAAATAGTATTGTAGGGTACGCATTCCCTACCTTATATCAAATCCGTTAGCATCCGAATAGTAAATTCGAGTTCACTATTCACTGTTGACGGTTCAGTGTTCACTGTTGACAGTGAACACTGAACCGTCAACATCATTCCGCTGTAACCGGAAATGATATTACAAGTCGGATACAATTGCCATAAAAACAATTGTAGGGCGAGCCCAGCCCACCCTACAAATCAGATTAAATCAGGTAACACATTAATAAGTTTCAACGTGCCAACGGTGCTCTTTCTTCAACTGTTTTTGATAGGCAGCCCAGTCAACGCCGTACTTGCCAGCCGCGGCCGACATTCCCTCATCAATTCCGCCTTCCATACCCTTCAAACCGCAGATATAAGTGTGAGTATTCGGCTTTTGAACCAATTCCCACAATTGGTCTGCGTTCTCTTGAATCCGGTTTTGAATGTACATCTTGCCGCCGTCAGCATTCTTTTGCTCGCGGCTAATTGCATAAGTCAAGCGGAAATTATCGGGGAACTCGCGCTGCAATTGCTCCAACTCTTCCTTATAAAGAATGTTGGGAGTGTAAGCAACTCCAAAGAACAACCAAGCTAAACCTCTGAATTTGTAATCGGGGTTGTTTTCTTTAAACATCCGCCACAAATAAGCCCGGAAAGGAGCAATACCCGTACCGGTACCCATCATAATCACGGTGGCTTCCTCGTCGTCGGGCAACAGCATTTCTTTGCCTACGGGGCCGGTGATTTTGACATCATCTCCAGGTTGCAAACCGGTGAGAAAAGTTGAACAAACACCAAAGACTTTTTCACCGGTTTCTGGGCTTTTGTACTCTAGGCGGCGGACGCACAGAGAGACTGTTTTGTCGTCTACATCGTCTCCGTGACGGGTGGAGGCGATCGAATACAGCCGAATTTTGTGAGGTTTGCCGTTTTTATCCGTGCCATCGGGAATAATCCCGATACTTTGACCTTCGAGATAGTGCAAATTGCCTCCAGAAATGTCAAATTTGACGTGACGGACTGTACCCTCGCCGCCTTCTCTGACCAATTCTTCTGTAGAAATGCACTTACCAATATAGGGATTGGCCGGTTTGTAGAGGTTAACAGGAACCTGAACTTTTTCCTTGGCTTGAGTCATGGGCTTAGTTTCTTCTCCAGATTTCTGACTCTGTAGCCCTGCTTCTGGTGCGACTTTGCCATTTGTTTCGGGAGCGCTGTTTGAGGGGCGGATGCTGACAATTCTTCCACCCATGCGAGCAATTCTACGCATTTCCTGATTCATGCGATCGTACGGCACGGAGATAAATACGCTGCCGCTACGGCGAATCGGGTTACTTATTTGGTCAGTTGCTTGGCTCTGACGCATACCCTCCACTTCGTAAACAAAGATGCGGCTGCCTGATTCTGAGTTGGCCGCCACACCAGATATGCTTGGGCTGTACATTGGTTGATTTTCCTTCACGATACAGAGTTATAAAGAAAGAGAATGTGACGTTAGACTCAATTTACTTTTTTCTTAAGGCCATCGGGACTAATTGGCCGCGCCAATTTTTGGGCCTCGCCACGCCGGCGGGAAGGTTGAAGTTGCGATCGCTCGCGTATCAAATCCCTACTAGCCGAACGCCGCGCTCACCGAGCCCTATTGCGTTCGGCTGTTGACCTATAGCTATTGTTGTCTGCGTACTGCCAATATTTTACCCGATCGGGGGATCTGCCCCGATAAGTCCTTCTGATTTGGGGAGCGCCCCACCAGAGAAAGGAAGATTCGAGCAGTTTAATGAGGTTGAGCTTGTAGGGGGCGGACGCATTCTGGTAAGATTAACCGCTAAAGTTAGTATTAATTACTTGCCTTGAAGATTGCTTGGGTCTTTCCGGGCAGGCAGTCAACTCACTGCTGTATGCTGGTGAGAACTCGATCCTCTCGGGGTAGCAAAGCAGCACAAAGCCTGCTTGCGGCTACCTGCGGGCTGAAATTTTGTGGAATCTAGACTTGAGTTAGTTAGTAAACAGTGATTTTGTTAGAGGGAAACTATGACCAGTAAGCCGGATCGCGTGGTTTTAATTGGCGTTGCCGGAGATTCCGGATGCGGAAAATCTACTTTTTTACGCCGATTGACAGATTTATTCGGGGAAGATTTCGTGACTGTAATCTGCCTCGACGACTATCACAGTCTCGATCGCAAGCAGCGCAAGGAAACAGGGATTACTGCCCTTGACCCCAGAGCCAACAATTTTGACCTGATGGCCGAGCAAATGAAGGCGCTCAAAGAAGGTCACGCGATCGACAAGCCGATCTACAACCACGAAACCGGTATGATCGACCCGCCCGAAAGGGTAGAGCCGAATCACGTGATTGTGATTGAGGGGCTGCATCCCCTGTACGACGAGCGAGTTCGATCGCTCCTCGACTTCAGCGTCTACCTCGACATCAGCGACGAGGTAAAAATTGCTTGGAAAATCCAGCGCGACATGGCGGAACGGGGCCACCGTTACGAAGACGTGCTGTTTGCGATCAATGCTCGCAAACCCGATTTTACCGCCTACATCGACCCGCAAAAGCAATATGCTGATGTGGTAATTCAAGTATTGCCGACCAACTTGATCAAAGATGACAAAGAGCGGAAAGTTCTGCGCGTGCAGATGATCCAGCGCGAAGGCATCGCCAATTTTGAGCCTGCGTATTTGTTTGACGAAGGTTCAACAATTAACTGGGTTCCTTGCGGCCGCAAGCTGACTTGTTCTTATCCCGGAATTAAGATGTACTACGGGCCCGATGCTTTCTACGGTCACGAAGTCTCGATTTTGGAAGTAGATGGTCAATTCGAGAATCTCGAAGAAGTTATTTACATCGAAAGCCATTTGAGCAAGACTTCTACGAAGTATGAAGGCGAGTTAACTCACCTGTTGCTTCAGCACCGCGAATATCCTGGTTCCAACAATGGTACTGGTTTGTTCCAAGTGTTAGTCGGATTGAAGATGCGGGCGACTTACGAGAAGTTGACTGCAAAGGAAGCGAAAGTGGCTGTTAGTGTTTAAAACGCAGACATGAAAGATTTGGGAGGCGCAATTGCGCCTCTTTTTTTGTGGAGAAATGAACCGCAGAGGGCGCAGAGTAGAGTTAGGGGAAGGTGTTTGGAAGTAGAGAGGTTAAGAAGGTTTTTCCGGCTTCATGCAGGTCGCTATCTAGGGAAAAAGTTAGACTGCGAACTCGGATATCGCCAATTTGTTGGTCGAGCTCTTTGAGAGTTTGAGGGTAGATGAGAATTGCATTTTTACAGTTTAGTAGCGTTGCGTAGGTAACTACTTGATTACGATCCGTATTGTCTACTTTATTGGGAGCTTTGTATTTTGTATCGAGGACGTACAGGATTTCATTTGTTTCAATATCGCGTATAATTAAGTCAATCTCATCGAAATAATTTTTGTCATGTTTAACTAGGTATTGTGGTTTGACATTAAAGCGTTTTGGTGTATTTGCTTTGAGCCATTCAGCGACAAATTGTTCATATAACTTAGCCATGTCTATCAGAAAAGGGAACATTTCGCGATCGCCTGTTTCGTGACTAGGCCCTGTGTTATCTAAAAAGAATCGACATAAGGCGTGTAAAAGTTGATAATCTTGATTTAAACGGTGATAATTTCTATCAATACAAGCTTCTGATTTAAAAGGTTTTAATGTGACAAATCCTTGGAGTGCGTGAAAGGCTTTTCGCACAGTGGATGAAACAGATTCACCGCACAAACCGCTGCGGCCAATGATGAAAAGTGTCCAAGCGAGTATTTGATTATCTTCGATGTCGCCTGTTTGTTCGTTGTAGTGGCATTTGAGTTTAACATCCCAAGGTTTTTGCAGGGCTGATCGCAAATCGACGCGACCGCGAATGTAGGCGAGTCTTTCGGTTTTGGATAAGTAATCGCGATATAATCCTTTGCGACAGCGTTCTAGAATTTTTTGGGCAAGAATGTTAGCTAATCTCTCGTAACTTTGTTCTAAAGATTGGCACTGAATCGAGCCTTGGGGAAATTTTATCTTAAGGTTGTAGGCATAGTCAATCATTCCGAAGAGGTCCTTTATGGGAACCTTGGGGCGGATGGCAATGTGAAATTCTGGAGAGATGGGAATGTTGCCAACTCTGCCTTTAGATTTTAAGTGCCATTTATCTTGTGTTTTAGGGTTGGGAAATTCTATCTCGATTTCCTTGGCATAATTATGGTGTATTTTTTTTCCTACTGATTCGGGGATTAAGTCTCGATCTAAAATTCGTAATTCATATTCTGTCAGTTCGATGGGGGGTGATTCTCGTTTCATAGATGCTGTAAAGCCGTGTTTTGGGTAATAAGTGTAGCGTTAGATTATCAATAGCCCAATTCTTCCTTGATTTTATCCCATATAAACTTATTCATTGTTGCCGGGTCATTAAAGAAGTATTCTTCTAGAT
Organism: Microcoleus sp. Pol1C5; assembly: GCF_036701115.1. Lineage (NCBI taxonomy): Bacteria > Bacillati > Cyanobacteriota > Cyanophyceae > Oscillatoriales > Microcoleaceae > Microcoleus > Microcoleus sp. Pol1C5. The sequence continues at coordinate 10,854 of NZ_JAUBQE010000026.1, forward strand.
ATGGCTCAATTTCCATTTGCCAAATATCTTTTATAATATTTTCATTTAATGGGTTAGTCAAAAAGAAAGAGATGCCTAGTTCATAGTGTTTGTTTTTAATCTCATCTTTATTTAATATTTTTAGAATACTAATTAATTTATTAACTGGAAAACCTGTTTTCTCTCTTTGGTGATACTGTCGCAGGACTTCAAGGTTTGGCTCGACGGGAATGAATGCGAAGCGGCGACGGAGTGCATTATCGACTAAGGCAATAGAACGGTCTGCTGTATTCATTGTGCCGATAATGCGGACATTTGTAGGAATTTTAAAGGGTGTACCGCTGGCTAGTGTAATAGAGCGTTTTGTGTTTTGTCGGTCATCTAGGAGATACATTAATTCGCCAAAGACTTGAGATAAATTTGCGCGATTAATTTCATCAATAATGAGAACACAAATGTCTTCACAGACTTCGGCTTTTTCGCAAAATTCAAGGAACCTACCGGGAACTATTGGATAAGTTAATTGCCCATTTTGACTTTGGGGACGGATGCCTTGAATAAAGTCTTCATAAGTATAAGCTGGATGAAATTGGATAATGTCTGAGAAACCGTCACCGTCGCTTATTAAGTGTTGGGCGAGTTGTTGGGCAAGGAAGGTTTTTCCTGTTCCGGGCGGGCCTTGGATGATGGTTTGGCCTTTGCGGTTAATGGTGTGTATCCATTGGGTTAGTTGGGTTGTTTTAAGACCAGTAGTTTGTGAAATTTGTTCTAGTTGATACACTGGATTAAATTCTTTTTCATATACTGAAAAATATTCACCTAGAATAATTGGAGTAAAATACTTGTTGTCATCGTAAAAATTAAATATAAAAAATAATGGGAATAGTTTTTTAAATGCTTGTGCTATTTTTATAATTATTTTTTTAGCAGAATATCTTAATAGTTCTTGTGATTTAAGTGATGTTTCAATCTGAATTTTAGTATCTTTTATTTTAAGTCCAGACAATATAATATCAGGATCATCTGAACAAATTATATCTATTAATAGTCCATGGAAATTCTTTTCGGGTGCAATTATGGAATCACAATCCCACTTGTTAAATTTAAAATCAGTTGTTTGCTGAGTCAAAGAGAAGCTATAATTATTTGGAAGGTGATAACGTGTAAGGGGTTCGATTAGATTTTTATGAAATATATAAGGGTAGATGCGTTTTTTTTTCAACACCTCAAAATTGTCAGTTTGGGAATAAAACCCCAACGTTAATTTCTGGTTTTCAAGATTCAGCATTAACTGAGCACGACTTATACAACGCCCAGTAGAAATGATATTTTTTAAATAAAAAACTATACTGTAGCCTGTCGGTTTCAAATCACCTATTGCAGTACGAGATCCAAAGCCCTCATATTTGATATTTATATATTCTTTGATAAAATCAGGCAACTGCTCTTCTACCTGGCTTAAAATATAGTTTAATGGCTCTTCTACATATTTTAATCTATCTTTTGTGTGTGCTATGTAAAAATCAGGGCTTTGACCTGCATATTTTTTTGATAATAGGTTAAATGTCTCTACTGAAAAAGGACATTCAGGATGTACAAAAACTTTTTCCATTTTTTCTGTATGTTTAAGGTGACTCAATTGTTGTTCTTAAATTATTGTAGCCGATCGCCCTTCTCGACACCAGATATCTGAAATACGATCGCACTCCCCATCCTTACTCTCATCAATAGCCCTGCCAAACCAGTAACACTGGCAAAACCGCTAACAACAGTTCCCGGAAAATTTAAACTTGCGCCGAGTGACTCAGATTTACCAAATTGTGTCTATACTAGATAATTGAATCCGGCGATCGCGACTAATAACGGGTACATTAAGATACAAAGCAGTAGCAGCAATAATGCGATCGGGTATATCGGGAATTTGCGATCGGTCAAGTTGCCTTAAAGTCAAAGCTATATTGCGATCGAAAGGAATTTCAACCAATAAGGCATCATCGCTCTCAACTTCTCTCAATAATAGATCGAGAGTAGTTGAATTAATCCGCCCTCTCTCGCTCAGATAGACAATTTCTGCTAATGTAATTGATGAAAAAGCCACCTGATTTCCTTCGGCAGCTATCTGTTCTATTGTCGTTCTAGCAGTCACTGAAAGTCGCTTTCTAGGCAAATATATACCAGATTACAGCATGAGTATCAGCTACAACACGAAGCATTAGAAATCATCCCTTGGGAAATTCGCCCATTCTTCGCTGCGAGCTTCATCTATATCAGTGGCAGAAGGTGCAATTCCCAACTCAGCACATAAACCCCACAACGATTTGCGGGGAGCGGGCCGAACAACTAATTCTCGTTCTATTTCAGGAACTATCCACTTAATCAATCGTAACTTTTCGGCGAGAGACAAGTGCTTAACAAGATTTAAAACCGCCTCAAAAGTCATGTTTTTATGTTTCAATTTGTGATTGATGTAATTGTAGCATTTTGGCTGCCAAGGACAGCATCACCAGGTTTGGGTTGAGAAGATTCGTTTACCACGCTTCCCGGAAAAGTTAAACTTGTGTTGAAATTATCTAAACGTGCTATATTCAATTCCGTCAACCCTGAACTGCGCTTTCAGGTAATGCAAATTTACAAACGAGTCAACTGAATGCTCTCTACTTTTAAGAAATTAGCTTCAATTGCAATCATCTTTGCCGCCCTAAAACTTTTACTTAATTATCCGGCTTTCAGAGAGATAGAAAATTATATCGCAAATAGAGACCCAGCAAGTGCTACCTTAGACGCTGGAACTCAGCAGCAAAAATCCAGCAGCCCGCCTCCGGTAGTTCGCAAAAAATCACCGGAGCAAAAGTTTGATGTAGTAGTATATGGTGATGAAGTACCGGGGATATGTGCGGCGATATGGGCTAAGAAAACTTTAGGCGCAAAGGGCAAAGTTGCGATCGTGCGATCGAACTACGGAAGTGCTCCTTTGGGCGGCTTACTCACCCGCGGCGGTTTAGCTTACATCGATGTAGATAAAATCCCCGGTTGGTATCGCCAACCTTACGCGCAATGTTTTAAGGAATTCTTAGATAAAGCGGATGCGCCCGAATCTTGCTTAGACCCAAAAAAGGCAGATAGAGCTCTCAAACAGATGCTTTCAGCAGCCGGAATCAAAGTTATTTCCAACTCAACTCTTACTCCCCGCGTCGTAGATAAAAAAATTGAATATGCCGAAGTAAAAGGCAGCAATCTCATAATTAAAGCTAACTCTTTTATTGACGTAACTCAAGACGCCGAATTGGCAAGAAAAGCAGGGTTATCTTATTATACAGGATATGAATCTCAAAATATAAAATCCAAAAATGAAACTTTAGCTGTATCTATAGTTCCAAGAATTACAGGTATAACGATGTCCGAGTTCCGCAGAATAGAAGATGAAATTCTTTACAACAGGTCTTTGGTAAAAAAGATTAAAGAAAGCATTATGAAATCTAAAGATCCGGCTAGTACAAAATTCTGGATGAGGAATTTCTGGAGTACGATTTATCAGCCATATACAGACGGCTACGACATCAGAAGTGTAGCTATAGGTGCAGCGTATCACATAGACAGAAATCTGCCATTCAGTCAAAATAAAGGATTCTTTTTTGATAAAGGCAATGTCTGCGTTTATAACAGAAATGTGCTGTCCTGGAACGGGTTTCTGTTTAAATACCAAGTTCACCAAATCATGAAGATGGAAGCTAACGGCAGAAAACCGACTCCTGAAATGATTAAAGAAATGTCACATCTCCAATACTGGCTACAAAAGAAGTCTGGTAAAGATGTGAGAGTATTTCTTCCAGACGAAATTTATATCAGGCAAACTTTGAACGTTCGCGATGTGGTAGATCCGCTGACGGGGCAGGAGATTATCAAAGGGGGAACAGTACCCGAAAAGTCGATCGGCAGTTTTTCCTACGATTTCGATATGCGAGGCGGAGTCAAGAATTTATCTGCGAGAATTCCGCCGCTGCCAGTCTATAATTTCGGGATAGAAAGCGCTTTAGCTAGCAAAGTCAAGAATTTAGCAATTGTCGGGCGATCGTCCGGTTATGTGGGTATGGCTGTATCCGTCGGGCGAATTGCGACAGTGAATATTTATCAAGGACAAGGTGTGGGCGTGGCGGCTGCCTTGGCTAGCAAGTTCGGCGTACCTCTGAATTCGATTACTTCGGCTGAAACGAAAAAAACTCTGGAGACTTTAACCGGGAAAACTACGTATTTGTCGGGGAGAGATACGAGTTATGGAGTTGATTATAAGGAGGTGAAGTAATCGAGATATAGCTGTCGCCCGTGTTGCTATACTATTTTCAACCCCGCCTACAAACTACAAACTTTTGTTTGAGTTTGAGAACAAAAAACGCAATTCCTGGAGGTTGATATCTGTTATTCATTGCGATCCTTAATTATTGCCAGTTGTTTTACCAGTAGGACTAAGGCAAAAAGAAAATCGGTTTGTCTGCAAAATCGTGGCTTTCTCCGAGAGAATGCGGGTTTTGGATTAGGGATTTCTGTCAAATAAGATATTAAAAGGATTTTACCACTGAAGATGTAGAAACCTCTTCAATTCCTTCCCACATTTGAGCAACCGAAATGGTTTGCCCAGTTATGGCTTCGTGCCAAGCTTGCCGAAAATCTTGTATAAGCGCTGCTTTAGATTGGCCCTCTCCGTCAATTTCTGAGGGTTCTGGAATACTAAAAGAATTAGCAGGAGGCATCTCTTGGATTTCTGCTGAGAAAACCTCTGGCAGATTATTTTGCGAAATGATTACCCCCTGACGTTGCTTTTGGCTTAGAAACTCTATAAAACTCGCAACTAATGCCAGATGTTCTGGAGAGAGTCGATCGAGCCATCGATCGATTTGATGTCGAAGTGCAGCTACATTCATAATGCCATCAAACCTTTTAATTTTACCTTCATTTTAACGTAAACCCGCCCCGCCCTGAATATCGCTATTCCCTCTGTCTCTGACGCGGATGCGGTTCAAACATCTTCTCCTCCCTCTCCTGTGGCACAATCTTAAATAAGATCAAACTCTCAAGCCACCATGACCGCAAACCTACCCCCCCAATACGACCCCCAAGCCACCGAAGCCAAGTGGCAAAAATACTGGGAAGACAACCAAACCTTCAAAGCTGACCCCGAAAAAGGCGGCGAACCTTACTGCGTCGTCATCCCGCCGCCCAACGTGACAGGCAGTCTCCACATGGGACACGCTTTTGAAGAGACGCTGATTGATGTCCTCGTCCGCTATCACCGCATGACTGGACGCAATACGCTGTGGTTGCCGGGAACGGATCATGCTAGCATCGCAGTTCAAACTATTCTCGAAAAGCAACTCAAAGCACAAGGCAAAACTCGCCACGATTTAGGTCGAGAAAAATTTTTGGAACGGGCCTGGGAGTGGAAAGTGGAATCGGGCAATACTATTACTAATCAATTACGCAGTTTGGGCGTGTCTGTTGATTGGTCGCGCGAACGCTTTACGATGGATGAAGGCTTATCCGCTGCGGTTTTAGAAGCGTTTGTCCGTCTGTACGATGAGGGGCTGATTTATCGCGGCAATTACTTGGTGAATTGGTGTCCGGCGAGTCAGTCTGCTGTGTCGGATTTGGAGGTAGACCAGCAGGAAGTTGACGGGCATTTGTGGCATTTCCGCTATCCTTTGACGGATGGTTCTGGTTATTTGGAGGTGGCGACGACTCGGCCGGAAACGATGTTGGGCGATACAGGGGTGGCGGTGAATCCACAGGACGATCGCTACAAGCATCTTATCGGTCAAACTGTGACTTTGCCGATCGTGAATCGCGAAATCCCAATCATTGCTGATGAGTTTGTCGATCCGACTTTCGGAACTGGTTGTGTCAAGGTGACACCCGCCCACGATCCGAATGACTTCGAGATGGGTAAGCGTCACAATTTGCCGTTTATTAACATCATGAATAAGGACGGCACTTTAAATGAAAATGCCGGAGAGTTCCAGGGACAAGACCGATTTGTTGCCCGAAAAAATGTGGTGCAGCGGTTAGAAAGTGACGGGGTTTTGGTTAAAATAGAAGATTACAAGCATACTGTTCCCTACAGCGAACGCGGCAAAGTTCCGGTCGAACCGTTGATATCTACTCAATGGTTTGTGAAGATCGACCCTCTTTCTCAACGCGCTTTAGAAGCATTAGATCAAAGTAACTCACCAGTCTTTGTTCCTGACAGATGGACAAAGGTTTATCGCGATTGGTTGGTGAAGCTGAAGGATTGGTGTATCTCCAGACAATTGTGGTGGGGACACCAAATCCCGGCTTGGTATGCTGTTAGCGAAACCCAAGGAGAAATTACTGATACAACACCTTTTATAGTTGCGAAAACTGAAGCTGAAGCTAAGGAAAAAGCAACGGCTAAATTTGGTAATGACGTGCAGCTAGCAAGAGATCCCGACGTATTGGATACTTGGTTTTCGTCTGGTTTGTGGCCTTTCTCAACTTTGGGATGGCCTGACGAAACTAAAGATTTGGATTTTTACTATCCCACAACTACTTTGGTTACTGGTTTTGATATCATCTTTTTCTGGGTTGCTAGAATGACGATGATGGCCGGACATTTTACTGGAAAGATGCCTTTTGATACTGTTTACATTCACGGTTTGGTGTTGGATGAAAACGGTCAGAAAATGTCTAAGAGTAAAAACAACGGTATCGACCCGCTGCTGTTGATTGGCAAGTACGGTACTGATGCTTTGCGCTACACTTTGGTTAAGGAAGTGGTTGGGGCCGGTCAAAATATTCGCATGGAGTACGATCGCAAAACTGATGAATCGAAATCGGTGGAAGCTTCGCGGAATTTCACGAATAAGTTGTGGAATGCGGCCAGGTTTGTGATGATGAATTTGGAGGGACAGACGCCGCAGCAGTTGGGAAGCCCTTCTGTGGAAGCTGGTTTGGAATTGTGCGATCGCTGGATTCTTTCTCGATATTATCAAGTTGTGCAAGAAAGCCGCAATTGTTTGGAAAATTACGGTTTGGGAGAAGCAGCTAAGGGACTTTATGAGTTTATTTGGGGCGATTTCTGTGACTGGTATATTGAGATAGTCAAGTCTCGCTTGCAGCAGGATGCTGAACCAAATTCTAAGAAAGTGGCACAGCAAACTTTTGCTTTTGTGTTGGAAGGGATTCTGAAACTGCTGCATCCTTTTATGCCGCACATTACTGAGGAGATTTGGCACACTCTGACTCAAACAGGTGATGGTGAATGTTTGGCTTTGCAAGCTTATCCTGAAGCTGATATCTCGCTAATTGATGCTGAATTAGAACATCAGTTTGAGTTGTTGTTCGGTACAATTCGCACTATTCGCAATTTGCGGGCAGATGCTGATATCAAACCCAGTGTGAAGGTGACGGCGATTTTGCAAAGCGAAAGCGAGAAAGAACGCCAAATAATCTCAGATGGAGGTGTTTACATTCAGGATTTGGCAAAAGTCGAAAATCTGACAGTTACTGCTAGTTTGGATGCAGAGTTGGGACAGACAATTGCTGGGGTTGTCGGTACTGTGCAAGTATTGATTCCTCTGGCTGGGGTGGTGGATTTGGCTGCTTTACGTGCTAAATTAGAGAAGAAGTTGAGCAAAGTGGAAGCTGAAATTAAGCATACTGCGGCGCGCTTGACTAATCAGAAGTTTGTGGATAAGGCTACTCCGGATGTGGTTCAGGGGGCGAGGGATGCTTTGGCGGAAGCCGAAAAACAAGCGGAGATTTTGCGCGATCGGCTAAAGTTGTTTTAAGAGTTGACAGTTGAGAATTGACTGTTGACTGTGGCCGGGGCGGGTTTACGAAATAGTTAGTTTCAAGCATAAATTGTTTGTAAAACCCGCCCCTAGGAGATCGTAAATCATACAATTACTAATAACTAATAGCAAGACACGGAATGCAGGGATACACGGATAGCTGTTTTTACCAATTACCAGTTATGAATAACTAATAAGCCATCACTAATTACCCTCATGTTATATTTAGCCAAAGTACAAAATCAGGAAATTTTAGGCGAGATAAGTCTGCAATTGCTGGCTTGCCAAAATGCTGAGGATACTTGGGCTATGCTTTTTGAAGAAACTATCTTGACCCTACCGCCAGATTTTGCTCAAACTCCAATTAACTCTGCAACTAATGTTTTAAATGAAGGGATGCTAGTATTAGCAGATATTGGCGAAAATAACCAGGTTTTAAATATTCAAGCAGCTACAAACTGGGTACTACAATTAGTTGAAAAATATTTAACAACAGGCTTTACCCCCGATTTTTTGCAGCAAGAAGCCCAGAAAGCAGAAGATTGGCGGCAATCTCTCACTTTGCAGAGTCAAGAATTGTCTCGCCGCTTGATTGAAGTTGAAGCCCGGCGGGAACAAATTCAAAATTTAGAAGCAAAACTCCAGCAGGAAAAGCAATTGTTGGAAAGTTCGATCGCCCAATTGAAAATTTCACCCGCTACACCACCACTTTGACTACAATTAACACACCAAACGTAGGGACACGCCACTACCGCGTCCCCACAAACCTAATATGCAATTTGCTGGACATCATATAATTTGTAACTTGACAAATACCCCTTAACCGTTGCCTGATCGCCAGCAAAATTGCCTATGGCTAAAGCACTTTTGACTTCAGCCAAGCGGCGGGGAGACACAGCAGTTTCTGAGAATTGCTAACATAAGCCCGCTTCTGAAACACATCATATTGATTGCGTTCGATCGCATTTAAGATTCTGCTGTACAGCATTGTAGCCGCCCAAACTGTCCAGCGGATATCGGGGCTGAGCACTTTAATTCCCGGTTCGGCGCTGGCGTATAATTTGCGAGCTCGCTGAATTTGAAACCGCATTAATTCCCGCCAGCGGTTGTCAATGACACCGTTGAATAAATCTTCTTCGGTGTAGTTAAACAAGGCTAAATCTTCTAAGGGAATGTAAATGCGGCCGCGGCGGGCGTCTTCTCCGACATCGCGCAGAATATTAGTCAACTGCTTGGCAATACCGAGGGAGATGGCTTCTTCTTTGGGAATTTTATTACCCCAGTGCCAATTCCAGTTAGCAGCGGGATTCGATTCGTCTACACCCATGACAGACATCGACATTAGGCCTACAGTACCCGCTACTCGATAACAGTAAAGATTGAGCTCTTCAAAAGTTTCGTAGCGGCTACGGTACAAGTCCATTTGCTGGCCCGCAATCATCTCTCGAAACGGCTGAATGTCGATCGGGAAACGAGACAGCGTATCCACCAACGCTACGTCGTAGTCGTCGTGAGGATGGCCGGCAAACACAGATTCTAGCCGTTTTTCCCACAGATTGAGGGTTTCAGGGGTCGTTGCCTCAGAACCCGGCCCGTCTACGAGTTCGTCGGTGCGGCGGCACCAGACGTAAATCGCCCAAATCGCCCGACGCTTCGCTTCGGGCATGAGTTGAGTGCCTAAATAAAAATTTTTGGCATAACTCGCCGTGACTTGGCGGCACAGTTCGTAAGAGTCATCCACAGAAGCCAGAGTTCTCATGCACTGGAGTTTTGACAGTTGCAGCATCCGAGAATAAGAAATTTAAAGATTAGAACTGATTTTCCCCCGTTTAGAAAACGGGAGATTCTTTTACCTTTTTATGAAAAATTCTTAATTTTTCATTTGTTATTGGCCGTCGAAATAGCCTGCGCTGTCAGCTTACCAGAAAGCACGGCACCTTCCATACTCGCAAGATAACGCTGCATCGTATAATCCCCCGTTAGATAGAAATTGCTAATGGGAGTTGTTTGTGTGGGACGGCACTGCTGGCGTCCGGGAGTGGCTTTGTAGACGGAACGAGGGGTTTTGACTACGTGATATTTGAGCAGTTTGGCTGGTTCTGGGATTTGATCGGGAAAGAGTTTTTCTAACTCGACCATTGTGGCTGCGACGATATCTTCGTCAGACTTGCCTATCCAGTCTTTTGCCGGTGCTAAAACCAGTTCCAGCATGGATTTGTCTGGGTTGGCATATTCGCGGCAGGTGTTGCTCATGTCGGCGTAGACGCTCAGCAGGGGCGATCGCGAGAACAGCAAATGGTCGATGTCAGTTAATTTGCGATCGAACCACAAGTGTACATTAATGACGGGTACTCCCTCCAAGCCTTCGAGCTGTTTGAAATAATCCATTTCGCCCCAAGGTTTCGGCATCATCAGCTTCAGCGGGTCAACCGGCATCGCGGAAACGTAAATATCGGCCGTCAGAATTTCTGACTCTGCCCCTTTTACTCCCCGAATCTGGAAGCCGCGCACCGTGTTGTCATCGTTGAGCAAAAACTCCCCGATGGGTGCATTCAGCCGTACTTCACCGCCGCGCTCAGTTATGTAGTCTACCATCGGCTGACACAACCTCTCTGTGGGGGAACCGTCTAAAAAGGCCATTTTCGAGCCGTTTTTCTCTTGCAAGAAGCGGTTGAGGGCTGTCAGCAGTATGGTTGCAGATATTTCGTGGGGGTCGATGAAGTTGAGCGCCTTGGACATGGCGATGAATACTTCTTTTTCGACTCTGGGGGGGACGTTTTGCTTTTTCAGCCAGTCGGAAAACGAGTATTTGTCCATTGCTTCGACATAGTTTTGACCCTGAAGCATCGCCGGAATCAAACCGATGCCAAAGCGGATTTTTTCGGGCCAGGTGAGCATATCGTTGTTGCTCAAGATGGCTGCGACGCCGTTGAAGGGGGCCGGAAGGTCGGGAAAGTCAAAGCGGGAATAGGTTCCGGGGGTTTCCGGCTGATTGAAAATCATGCTGTGTTCTTTCCATTGCAGCCGGTCTTCAATGTCAAGTTCTTTGAAGAGTTGGAGCATATTCGGGTATGCGCCGAAGAATATGTGGAGGCCGGTTTCGTACCAGTCGCCGTCCGCATCTTTCCAGGCGGCTACTTTGCCGCCGAGTACGTCCCGACTTTCTAGGAGGATGGGGGTGTGGCCCGCGTCGGTAAGATATTTAGCGCAGGAAAGTCCTGCTAAGCCGGCTCCGGCGATCGCAACTCGCATTTGATACTACTTGGCCTCTGTGTTCGCTTCGGTTTAATTATACTTTACAACTCGTTACATTTTTTTGGGAAATCTGTAGGGACACGGCAGTGCTTGGAGGTGTCGGCTTAGCCCGAAAGTCCGCCAGGGACTTTCAGTCCCTGTCTCATAGCGCAAGTCCTCTGAAAGAGGACTGAAGAATACATTTGTCCTCTTTCAAAGGACTTTTGCTTTGAGGCAGGGGTTTAAACCCCTGCCGGACTAAGCGAACTGCGGGCAATATCGTTATGCAGCATTCAGCGATGTCCTGTTTTAAAAGACGCAATACTTCAGTATTAACGGAAATTTAGCAATTATTGCTATCATAAATCAAGAGCAAATTTTGATAACTTGCTTAAAGTTATGGTACAAACAATTCAAGTTACAAATCTCGCGCTGAACGATTTGGAAACCCAATTCAAAATTGAGTGGGTTGAGGATGACCAATTCTTTCGCGAGTGGCAAGATGATTTGCCACAAATCAGCGATTATGAAAAAGAGTGGCTGGACAGAGTGAAGGCAAGTTACAGGAATTTGCTCAAACATCCGCCACTTCTAGAAAATACAGTCAAAATGGTTGTGCTGTCTCCTTTTTTGGATTTAGCTGATTTTTATCTGGCTCCTTTTCATGTTACTTCAGAAAAGTCTGTAGAAATTATTGACGAAGATGAAGGAATGATTGTCAGAGGACAGTTGGATGTTTTGGCTTTGTTTCAGGAGTTTTGGGTAGTGGTGATCGAGTCCAAGAAGGCTGCGTTTTCTTTGGAGGTCGGGATTCCGCAGTTACTAGCTTATATGTTAGCTAATCTGAGTGCAGATCGACCTACTTACGGATTGTTAATGAATGGCTGTAGTTTTTTATTTGTCAAGTTAGTTAAGCGGGAAACACCGCAGTACGCTTTTTCTCGCTGGTTTTCTATGTTCAATCCGGGGAATGATTTGTACAGTGTGCTGAGTATTTTGAAGCGCCTCGGTCAGTTGAATGTGGGCAATATAGTTTAGAAAGCGATCGCGCTCTTCTGGAGGCGATCGCTCAGAGACGCGGTTGTACTTCGTTTAAATAAAAAATCAACAATGAACTAATTAGAATCCGCAGTCTTATTTAGACAATTGTTCGCAGTGCCGCTAGCCCCCCAAGGTGTAGGGGGTAAAAATAATAGAAAAATCTTTTTTCTATAGCCGTGGGTTTTTGGTCTTTAGAGGTATCGTAGTATGCCAGAACTAGCGGCGCGAATATGGCGAAAATTTGAATCTCGCTGTTGCAACTAATTGTATATCCGATATTTGCTATAGTCCAGCCGAACCACCAAAGGCGAGATCCTCCTCCTTTCCACCTAATCATCAATAGCGGGCAAGCCACTGCATACCAGCCGTAACTCACTCCTAAAATTTGAGCACTTACTAGACCTGTGCTTAAAACTGCAATTTTGCGATCGAAGCGTCGGATATAGCTCAAAGTTAGTGCTGCTACGGCAAAGCTAAACATGATGTTTAACTGTAAATTGCCAAAAAGTAACATATGAGGTATTTGAGAAAGTACCCCAAATAATATCAGTCGAGTAATTAGAGGATTTTTGTCCCCCGGTCGTTTCCAATTTTGAGCAAACACCCAACTAAACAACGGAAAACTGAGGCGGCCGACGATACGCATCGGCTCTGCTTCAAGCATAAATCCGATGTGGTCTATTAGCATTAGAACGGCGGCCAACCATTTAATTTGATTTTGATTCATACAATTTATCCTCAAATTATGTTATTAAAACTTCGTTCATTGTACTAATTAGTAAATACTTGTTTAAAATTTAGAAAAAGTATATACTAATTTTCGCTTTATCTGTATCTTTGATATGCTATAAAGTGCAGTTTTTAGATAGGTTTTTAAAGATAAATATTTGGTATTTTATCTATTATTTATGAAAAAAGGATTGGTTTTTATTAAAATCCTCAGTAGAATTAAATCGACTGTACCCATAATCTATCCTTAAAGCAACACCTAAATTAAAGAGAGGTTGTCCTCTTTAATTTAGGTGTTTTAAAAAATACACGTACAAACACTGTTGTGTACTCCTTAAGGCAGATTTACATTAAATTTATTGATTGCGACGAAATAATAATTTAGTTAATTTTACTGACATCGATCGCGACTACTACACCGACGACGATGCCTCCGCGGCCTCCGGTGACTGCTCCATCCAGAATTACTAGAGTGAAGAGGGAACAGGCGCTGGCGGTAATTTTTGGCTCGGTACAGGTGCGGTAGAGGGAACAGGCGCTGGCGGTAATTTTTGGCTCGGTACAGGTAAGGAAGTTGGTTGGGGTTGGGGTTGAGGCAAACCGGGAACACGGATATATTTCCAATTACCAGTAAACAAGAGGTACATAACACCCGCAAGGACGACACCACTAACCACAGCAGCAGTAATTTTCCAAACACTGTAGGGACGCTCGCCTTGAACTTCAGCGGTGCGCGCATTAACCATTACTTGATATCGTTGGTTTTGATAGCGATAGGCACACAGCCACACAGGTAGCAGAATATGCTTAAAAGTGATACCACTGTAATCAGTAGAAATGCTGTGAACCCGCTGCTCGTCGCCACCAATATTCCTACAAACATCCGAGTGAATAGTAGGGGCCATGACATTTTTAGCAGATTCAAATCCTTGAGTCAGAGAAACTTGCGATCGCTGCGCTTCAAACCCAGCTAAATAAGATGAATTGTAAGCGCGCAGCGACTTCTTGAGATGCCAAGGTTCTAACGCATCCAGGCGCGGGCGATCGACTGAAGTTGTAGCGGGAATCAGAATATCGTCAAAAAAGCGATCGACTCTGCCAGAAGCAGGCCACCACCTGGTATGTTGCACTTGGCGAGTTTTAGTTTCTGTTTCGCCCTGCGAGTTTGTTTCCGTATAAGTTTCAGTCACATAGTAGTGTTCTCCGCGAGAACCTTGATAGTAACTAACCGTATAAGTGTCGTAAGTCCAAAACGGCAAATAAACCCCTTGAATTTTCTCCTGTTGGGCTAGGGATTTCAAAGCAGAGGGAGCAAACCAGCGATTGCTGAGCCACTTCTGAATGCTTTCTCTGGCCTGTTTATCACTAACTTCAAAGGGTACAATTCCCTCTGGGTGCACGCTAGGGCTAGCTTTTTCAGGTTGCGTCACAATTGGCGAAGCACAAAATGGGCATTTACCCGCTACTTTCGGCGGTTCAAAAGTAACACTTGCTCCGCAATCCTTGCATTTTACTTCAAGGGCTGTTGTTGATAAAGTTGTCAGCGTTGTGCGATCGAGTTGGAGATATTGTTCGTAAGAGTTCTCCTTTACCTCTTCAGCAGTTTGGGGAATTGCATCCTCCCAGCCGCAGTAAGCACACTTGAGCTTTCCTGCTTGGGGGTTGAACTCTAAATAAGCCCCGCAGCTAGGACAAGGAAAACGTTTAACAGCAGGTTCAGAAGTATTCATAATGGTTAATTGGTGATGTAATTAATAATTGGTAATCGGGAAACCATACCAATTACCAATTACTAATTAACTAAATATGCAAAATTTTACGCAGCGGCTGGCGGGGGAGGCGGCGGTACTGTCGCCAACAAAGATGCTAATTCCGGCACTTGCGATGCTAACTTCCAGCCGTCAAAACCCGCACGCCACACCATTACCTGATGTGTCAAACCATTTTGCAGAAGTTGATGCAATTCAAAAGGGCCTAATTGTTGACCGTTTTGGGCAATATACCACTGAGTTTGTATTGGCGGGGGAGGTGGCGGCGGAGTCTGCGATGCTGGCGGCTGCATCATATTTGTCATTTGCTGACCTAGTGCCATTCCCATGCCCAATTCTAATCCTTGATTGCCGCCGCTGGGGTTATTTGCTGATGCTTCTACGGCGTTAGCAGCTTGATATTGGGTATATTGCTGCATATTTCCCAGAAGTCCGATCGAGGCTCGTTTGTCGAGTGCTTCTTCAACTTCTGGAGGCATCGAGATATTTTCAATTAATATCTGAGTTAATTCTAACCCGAACTGCTGGATACTTGGCTCTATGGCAACTCGTACCTGTTCGCCCATCTGCGTGTAGTTGGCTGCAAAGTCCAGCAGGGGAACGCGGGAATTGCCAACCCAATTGGCAAAGGCACTGACTATTGTATTGCGGAGTTGATCGGTGATTTCATCTACTTGAAATAGTCCGTCAGTGCTGATTAGTTGTTTTAAGAGCTTTTGTGGATGGGAAACTTTGATGTTGTATGTGCCAAAAGCCCGCATTCTCACTGGACCGAGTTCTGGATCGCGGATAATTACAGGGTTAGATGTTCCCCATCTCAGGTTGGTAAATATTTTGGTGTTAAAAAAGTAGACTTCTGCTTTAAAGGGAGAGTTGAAACCGTAGGGCCAACCTTTTAAGGTACTCAGAACGGGTAAGTTGCGGGTGTACAGTTCGTGCATTCCCGGATCGAAGACATCGGCAACTTGGCCTTCGCTGACAAAGACTGCTATTTGTCCTGGCCGTACAGTTAGTTTAGCACCTTGTTTAATTTCGTTTTGGTGACGCTCGAATCGATAGGCAATGGTGTCGCTGGTATTGTCCAACCATTCGATGATATCGACAAATTCGCCGCGAATCTTGTCAAAGAGTCCCATAGATTTATTTGGGGTTGTTGTTTGATTTTAGCTTCAATAGGAGCGATCGATGTTCCCGATCGCCATTGTAAAGTTTTTACGTGCGATCGCTGGCGAGGGGCGCGATCGCCCTTGCAGACAATTCACAATTGCGGTTCAATTCCAGCCGATCGCAACTGAGCGCGCAGTTGCTCTAATTGGTCTTCGGCGCGATCGGCTCTTTGCCGCTCTTGTTCTGCTCTTTCAGATCCAGATAACAACAGATTCCCTTCACTATCCCACCAGCGCAACCAAGGTAATTCCACATTTTGATACATTCCTTGCCAAATTCCCAATTCCACTCCTAACGGTGCGATCGGATAATGACCGCGCTCATTTACAGCAACTAATCGATACCTATCTTCGATCAGGTGATAGACTTCAACACTAGCCTTTGTTACTTCATAAATTCCGTAAAATGCCGGATGGATGACATTTTCATAAATCCAGAATTTTCCCGGCTTAGTTTCCTGTTGACCCGATCGCAACAAAGGCGTTCTGTCCCGTTCTTCTGCACCATTCCCGGATACAAACTCTAACACAATTAACGGCGATACAAATTCTTGCCACATCACATAAGAACGGCGCAATTGACCGTCAATAGTTGGCGGGACATTAGGCACATAAAACCAGTCCGGTGCTTCCGCACCCCGTTCTAGCGGCTCAGTTAATCGCCAGTAAATGCCGCTGTCTTGACCGATACAATAGTTCCCGTCAGCGTGAATTCTTTGCAACACGGGAGTAATTGAATCTGTTAGCAGAATGCTTTGGGGATGTTCTTGAAAGTTTTTCACAAAAGTACCGTCTGATTCGGGTAGCTGAGTGTGGTCTGGCCAGCCTGTAGGGTTGTTTTCTACATCTAGGGTAAATTTCATAGTTTTATTTAGATTGTAGGTGTTTTTGATAGGGAGAGCAATGGAGGTTTTAACTGAAATTATAACTATTGATGCCAGATATCAGTTATCACCAATTGTTTGAATTAGGAATTTCTTGAATTCGGTATTTTCTTCCTCTAAAAGCCATTCCGATCGCCATTCGTTCGGATGGATTTTGCCGTATTTTTCGGGTAAGGTGACGCCGTGATAAGCATAGAGGCTGTATCCGTCAGCAAATTGAATGGCGGGCCCTCCTTCGGCGTGGAGGCGGTATTCACTGTCGAAGGAGAGGATGCGGGGGCGATCGCACACAATACAAGTCTTTTCAAAAGGATAAATCCACCCACAGTTGGCAACTAGCAACTGAAATGCTCTCCATTTAACTGGATCGCGATCGCCGTTTAATACTGAAATATAGAAATCACTTAACGCGCCGCGAGATATCGATGCAAAAAAAAATTTATTGATGTCATTGTGTTGGTGTCTGGCAAACCTATCGAATTTACGCCATCTTTCGTGCCATGTATAAATTCCGGTGATTTGCCTGCGAAAATTGATACAGCTTTCTAAACTGCCAAATGCTGACCACAGCAGCAGGTTAAAATAGTCTACCAATTGGTATCTTAGAAATCTATATACCTCTGTATTCAGCAGAGAAAAAAAAACTCCTCTTTTCTGGTCACTATTTGAGTCAGCATTTTGTCTGTCAGATCATGGCCTAAAACTGCGGTTATTTCCTGTTTGATATTTCTCCCAGATGGAGATTTTTGGCAGCTTTCAAAAATTGGGATAAAGATGCGATCGAAAGCTGCACGGGGGCTATCACAGATTATTATCTGCGGCTCTTTATAGCCGAGGGCTGCATAGGCAAATCTTACGGATTTTGCTGCTGCTTCGCGCTCGATGGGCTCAGTAGAGAGTGCAATTTTTCGCCATTTTTCTCGATAAACTGGAATCAGGGCTTTTTGTTGCGGGGTCAGTTGTTCGATCATCGTTTTCCTCTAAGTCTGCAAACAATATTTCTCAAGAAGTAATTCTGTCTGCACCAACGCGCGATCGTACTTTAATACTTTGCATAACTGTGGCCTCATTAAGTTGGTACTGAAATTCAATCTGGTCAGGAATTACTCATCTATGCCAAAGAAACCGGGTTTTTTACCGAATATGTGGGTGAGTGCGAAAGATTTTCGTCAAAAAACCCGGTTTCTGACCACCCGTGCGTCATTGTAAATCTATATTTAGGAGTGATTTATCTCATTGATTTCCCACCCGAACCCGGTTTAATCCAAAACCAATTAATCGCGCTGGAATATTTCGCAAAATTGGTAACTGCAACAAAAGTGGCGGTGTAAACGGTCGATTTGTATCTAATGCGCCTTTAATAATTCGCTCCTGTACAAACGACTGAAATGCTTGAATGATGCGTGTGGGTAACTCCCGCTGTCGCTGCACCTCTGCCAAATCCCACAGATGCACGCGATCGTTTTTCAGGGGGGCGCTGAGTACATTGGCCGCGACGACAGCATCTTGAATAGCATAGTTAATTCCCACACCCCCTACGGGCGACATGACGTGAGCGGCATCCCCAATTAAGAGCAAACCGGGACGATACCAGCGGGGAAGGCGACTCGATTCAACGGACAGAAAAGAAATTTGGGACCAATCTTTCAGTTGCTCGACCCTATCTGCAAATTCTGGTGCTAATTCAGCAACAGATTTTTGCAAAGTTTCTATTCCTGAGTCGCGCAATTTCTGATAGCTGCCTTTCAGAATAATGTAACCGAGTTGCCAATAATCCAAGCGGTCAATTATGGCTAATAAATGACCTCCAACAGCTCGCCCTACCACGCCTAAATCTTTGACATCATCGGGACTGCGCGGCAAACGAAACCACAGGACATCCATCGGCGGGGAAGTTTTAATGGGTTCAAAACCTGCTAATTGGCGAAGGCGGGAAAAGCGACCGTCTGCACCGACAGTGAGGGTCGATCGCACTTCATGCCATCCCCCTCGTCCCCGGTATCGAATTCCGCACACAACCCCATTTTCTACGATAGTTTCTTGGACATTAGCTCCCATTACTAGCTGAAAACTGGGGTAGCGCTGCGCTTCGGCAATGATGAATTCGAGAAACTTGACTTGGGGAAGGATAGTGATGTAAGGATACTTGGTTTTAAGACAGGTCAAATCTACGAGTGTGGCGGTATTTCCAGCAGCTTGGATGGTGAGTTTGTGCATTTTTGTATGGGGCAATTCTAGCAATTTTTCTGCTAAACCCAATTGCTCCATAATTTCCATTACAGACGGATGCAGCGTATCGCCGCGAAATTCTCGATCGAAATCTTTGTGTAGTTCTAGCAGGATGACTGGAATGTTTTGCCTCGCTAAAAGTAATGCTAAAACAGCACCCGCAGGCCCACCTCCGACAATGCAGCAGCTTGTCTGTTGCACGTCAACGATCGAGTGTTCTTGAGAGGATTCTGAATTTTGAACAGAGTTGACAGTCATATTTGTATGTTCCTGTTTGCTCAACAATCCTGCTAGCTGCTTTTAGTTTAGCAAAACGCATTAGTTAATCTATTCGGAAAATTTTTTGGCTGTCAAAAGATGAACATACACTGCTTTCCCAAGTTGACACTCCTACTCCTCGCAGGATCTGGCATCCACCAGCGGAGCGATCGCACCCAGCCAACCGCAACCGCTTGACCAAAGTGAGGCAATCCCCCCGCAGCCCCCGCTTCTCGACGCGGTACAATAAATGCAATCATACTTAACGCTTATATTGAAAAGGCTACACACAACGCCACAGGAGACAACTGACGCATGGGTAAAGTAGTTGGCATTGACCTCGGAACAACAAACTCAGTAGTAGCCGTCATGGAAGGCGGCAAACCGGTTGTGATTGCCAATGCAGAAGGGATGCGGACAACTCCCTCGGTAGTCGCTTTCACAAAGGAAGGAGAACGCCTGGTGGGACAGATGGCCAGACGCCAGACTGTTCTCAACCCGCAAAACACCTTTTACGCCGTCAAGCGGTACATCGGACGCAAATATACCGAACTGACTCCAGAATCAAAGCGCGTCCCTTACACAACTCGCCGCGACGAAAACGGGAACATCAAAATCAAGTGTCCCCGCCTGAAAAAAGATTTTGCCCCAGAGGAAATTTCGGCGATGGTTTTGCGGAAACTGGCTGATGAAGCCAGCCGCTATCTGGGACAAGAGGTAACGGGGGCTGTAATTACTGTTCCCGCTTATTTCAACGACTCGCAGCGACAGGCGACGCGCGATGCGGGACGAATTGCCGGACTTGATGTCAAGCGGATTTTAAATGAGCCGACGGCGGCTTCTTTGGCTTACGGTTTGGAGAGGCGAGAAAGTCAAACTATTTTAGTGTTTGATTTGGGCGGCGGTACTTTTGATGTGTCGATTTTAGACGTAGGAGACGGAGTATTTGAAGTTAAAGCAACTAGCGGCGACACTCAATTAGGTGGCAATGATTTTGACTCTAAAATTGTTGACTGGTTGGCAGATCAATTCTTAGAAAAAGAAGGAATTGATTTGCGTCGCAACCGCCAAGCTTTGCAGCGCTTGATCGAAGCGGCAGAAAAAGCCAAGATTGAGCTGTCGGGAGTCGGTGTCACGGAGATTAATTTACCGTTTATCGATGCGAATGAAGATGGACCTTTGCATCTGGAAACGCGACTGACTCGCGGTCAATTTGAGGGGCTGTGTACAGATTTGGTGCAGCGGTTGCGGCGGCCAGTCAAACAAGCTTTGGCTGATGCAAGTTTGAGTCCTTCTCGCATTGATGAAGTTGTATTGGTCGGGGGTTCGACTCGCATTCCTTTAGTTCAGGAAGTGGTTCGCAGTTTGATCGATCGAGAGCCGAATCAAAATGTGAATCCCGATGAAGTTGTGGCGGTGGGTGCGGCAATTCAGGCGGGGATTTTGGGTGGCGATGTCCGCGATGTGCTGCTGTTGGATGTGACGCCGCTGTCGCTGGGTTTGGAAACCATCGGCGGTGTGATGAAAAAACTGATTCCTCGCAATACTACTATTCCCGTCAGGCGATCGGACATTTTTTCTACTGCTGAAAACAACCAAACTGTGGTAGAAATTCACGTAATCCAGGGGGAACGGGAATTAGGCAGAGATAATAAGTCTTTGGGACGGTTTAAACTAACTGGAATTCCGCCGGCACCGCGAGGGATTCCGCAGGTGCAAGTAGCTTTTGATATTGACGCTAACGGGATGCTGTTGGTGACTGCTTTGGACAAAACTACTGGCAGGGAACAAAGCATTACTGTGCAAGGTGCTTCGACGCTGACTCAGCAGGAAGTGAATCAAATGATTCGCGATGCGGAACAGTTTGCTCAAGCTGATAAGTTGCAGCGGGAAAAGGTGGAAAAACGCAATCGCGCTGAAGCTTTAGCTTATCAAGCCGAGCGGCAGTTGCGGGAAGTTGCGCTCGATCGCGGAATGCAGTTTGCTCAAAGAAGCCGCCAGCGAATTGAAACTTTAATTCGGGAATTGCGAGACAGTTTGGAACGCAATGATGAGCGCGGAGTTGACCAAGTTGGTTCGGATTTGCAGGATGCTCTTTACGATTTGAGCAGGGAAGTTTCCGCGTTTGCGATGGATGACGATGATGACGATTTCTTTGAGTCTGTGAAGCGGACTTTTACGGGCGACGGTACCAAGCGGCGCAGCGATGACAGCAGCTATTATACCAATGCTAAGCCGTACAGGCGATCGACTGTCGATCCAATTCCCGATCGACCCTATGATCGCACCGGCGATCGTATGGGCGATCGTATGGGCGATCGTATGGGCGATCGTAGAAGCAGTGCTAATCGCCCCACTCGCCCTTATCAAAATCAAAGCGACGATTGGGATGATGACGACGATTGGCTCTAATTAGTGGTTAGTCATTAGTCCCTAGTCATTAGTCCCTAGTTTGAAGCAGGGAAGCAGCATGACTAATGACTAATGACTAATAATTAATAACTAATGACTAATGACTAATGACTAATAACTAATGACTAATTATGCAGAATTTTCGCAACTACTATCTAATTTTGGGAGTGCCCAAAGATGCCACGGCTGATGAGATTAAGAAAGCCTATCGACGGCTAGCCAGACAGTTGCACCCTGACGTAAATCCGGGGGATAAATCGGCTGAAGATAGGTTTAAGGATATTAATGAAGCTTACGATATTCTTTCCGATATTGACAAGCGAGCTCAATACGATCAGTTTAGTAAGTTCTGGAAACAAAAGGGATTTCAAGGGAAGCAAGGGGTGCGACTTCCCAATTTCAAAACTTGGGGAAATGGTAAAGCTACCCGCAAAAAATCGGCCGAAGATGTCGATTTTAGCGATTACTCTGATTTTAATAAATTTCTCGATCAAGTGCTCGGAAGGCGCCGGGAAGTGAGGATGGCGACAGCGAATGATGCACCGCGAGTAGACTCCTATGAACCGTGGAGTACGGCTTCTAAGAAAACGAGTTATGTAGCTAATTCTAGGGAAGATAGAAGGGATGTGGACGATCGCGAAATGCGACGAGAAACAGACGATCGCGAAATGCGACGAGAAACAGACGATCGCGAAATGCGACGGGAAACAGTCGATCGAGAAATGCGACGGGAGATAGTCGATCGCGAAATCAGAAGGGATATAGCCGATCGCGAAATGCGACGGGAAATTAGGGAAACAGCCGATCGCGAAACGAGAAGAGACATTGAGGCCAGGCTAACTCTGCCTTTGGAAAGGGCTTATTCGGGCGGTACCGAGCGAATTCGTCTGGAAGATGGGCGAGCGATCGAGGTGAATCTGCCTCCTGCTATGGTATCAGGCCAGCGGATTCGCTTGCGCAATCAAGGTATGGGCGGGGGAGATTTATATTTGAAAATCACGGTTTCTCCCCATCAATTTTTTCGATTGGAAATGTCGGATGTTTGCTGCGAATTGCCTCTGACTCCCAGCGAAGCGGTGTTAGGCGGAGATATTGAAGTGCCGACGCTGGATGGTTTGGTAAAGATGAAATTGCCACCGGGAGTAACGTCTGGAAAGCGGTTGCGGCTGGCTAATAAGGGCTATCCGACAGGAAATGGCGATCGGGGCGATCAATTGGTAGAAATTCAGGTGTTAATTCCCAAAGAAATTAGTGAGGAGGAACGGGAATTATACGAAAAGTTGCGGCAGGTTGAGTCTTTTAAACCGCGTCAGGATTTATCGGTTTAATGTAGAGTAAGCAAGGCGCCAGTTTAATTTTGTAGGGGGGCAATAATGCGCGCCTTACTACTAATTGTGTACGAAAAATTAGGAGATGCTTGGCTAAATTTTACTGACATATCACATTTAGCCACTTGACTGTAAATAGATGATCTCAAATCCGTGGGTATACCAATTATTCCTCTTATTCCTCTCTCTCTTCTCTAACTCAGCGCCCTCTGCGGCCTCTGCGGTTTAATAATTCCGAAACAACCGTAAACGATAGGATTTGTCGCCAGAATAGCCGATCGCACTTTCAGCAATCCTGAATCGCATAAGTAAAATTACTGTTGTGATTATTCCTGAACTAGCAGAGAATTAACAATAAGGTAATTTTCCCACAATCAGGAGCAGTCTGCAGCGATGACTCAAATGCCCCCTCAATGCAACAATCTGCAAGAGCAAGTTGACTCTTTACTGCAACTGCTGCGTCAGGAATCTTCTTTGCGACAACAAGATATCACGGCGGTACAAGCTTCTCTGAAAAAGGCAATTTCTCCTGAGTTTGAAATTGTGTTTGCTGGCGCTTTCAGTGCGGGAAAATCTATGTTAATTAATGCTTTGTTGGAGCGGGAATTGCTCTACAGTGCAGAAGGACACGCAACAGGTACGGAATGTTATATCGCCTTTGCTGAGCCGGAAAAAGAGCGCGTAGTTCTCACTTTTTTGAGCGAGTTTGAGATTAGCCAGCAAGCTTCTGTGCTTTGCCATCAGTTAGGTTTAGCTACTGAACTTAATATTAATCAAACAGATGTAGTGTCGCTGTTGTCTCAGGGATGTAACATAATTATTGAAACGGAAGGCGGCGAAAATAAATCGGAACTAGCCAAAAAAGCTAAGGCTTTGATGCTGCTGTTAGAAGGTTTTGAGGCGAATCGCGATCGCATCCAAACTCTCGAAAACGCTACCTATTCGATGGAACAGTTTAACTTTTCCAATCTCAAGGAAGCTGCTAGTTATGCCCGTCGCGGTAGCAACAGTGCTGTACTCAAGCGAGTAGAATATTACTGTTATCATCCCTTGCTACAAGATGGCAATATTATTATCGACACGCCGGGAATTGATGCGCCGGTGCAGCGAGATGCAGAATTGACTTATGATAAGATTGAAAGCCCCGATACTTCGGCGGTTGTCTGCGTTTTGAAAGCAGCTTCGTCTGGGGAAATGACGACGGAAGAAACCGAGTTGATGGAAAAGACACGGGGAAATCCGGGAATTCGCGATCGACTGTTTTACATTTTCAACCGCATCGACGAAACTTGGTACAACACGCAACTGCGACAGCGGTTAGAAAATCTGATTAATTCTGACTTTCGCGATACTGCGAGAGTTTACAAAACTAGCGGATTGTTGGGATTTTACGGGAGTTTGATTCGAGGGACAACAGGGCGCGATCGCTTTGGTTTAAATACAATCTTTGCCAGCAGTCAAGGGCGAGTTTCTGGAGATGATAAATTAGATTCAGAGTTTCTCGGTAATAGTGAAGAAACACCGCAATTTGTCAGCGAGTTTAACCGATACTGTGCAAATTCTGGCAAGCTATCTCCGAGCAAATTTCGCATTTCAGTTAACAGCTACGAAACCCCCAATGAAAACTACGTGCGGATTCTGGCAGAGCAAGGACAACCATTAATTGGTCAATTGATTCAAGATAGCGGTATCGAAGATTTTCGCACAGCCATCACCCGTTACCTCACCGAAGAAAAACGCCCGCAACTGTTCAAAAATCTAGCTGACGATTTAGAAGACTTGTGCATTCAACTGCGGAAACATTACCAAACAATTCAGCGGAATTTGGACAGCCAGCCCCGCGAAATTGAAGCAATGAAAGCACAGGAACTTTTGCGGCTAAATCAAGAGTTGCAGCAAGTCGGACAGGATTTTCGGGAACATATCGCCGAAGAAGTCAATGAAATGATTATGAACAGATGCGATATTTTCGATATAGACTTTCGGCAACTGCAATCTCGGATGATCCGCCGCTTGGATGAATTATTAGATGGATTTTCTGTTGAGGCTGCTTACGGACGCACTTTGCGGAATCATCCCCGCAATGCGACAGCACCTTTAATTGCTGTTTTAGTTGAGGCACTTTACTATTTAGCGAATCAGTTGGAAGATATTTTAGTAGAGGCTACTAAGTCACTGGTTGATAATTATTTTCAGTATTTGAAAGATAGCGTTCGCAAGTCAGAATACTATCGATTACTTTATCGGTTGTTGGGGAACGACGGGGGAATTGAACAGCAGTTAGAGGAGTTATCAAAGCGGGTTTCGGATGCTTTGGTAAATGCGGCGGGCGTTGAGTGCGATCGCTACGTGCGAGAAAGTCCCCGTTTTTACGACGAAGGCACATTTTCGATTTATCAATTCCGGGAAACAGTGCAGCAAACATCCCAAGGTTTCGACTGCGAAAACATGGTGGATGCCCAACCGGCAATTCGGCAATTATTGCGGCTGGATTTTGAGCCTAAAGTATCTAGAACTATTCGGCAAACTTTCCGTCAAACTGTCAACCAAACGCTGAAAGAGCATTTGTTGCCGCTGGCCCAAAAGCAAGCTGATGATATTTTGCAGAAATACAGTCAAGCCCGCGATTATTTGGAGCAAACTTTGGCACAGGAGGCTGAGGAAAAGATTGCTGGGAATCTGCGGCGGCAAGCTGAAAACGAGCAGAAAATTCAAGAGTACGATCGGGCAGTTTCTGGGATTAATAGTTGTTTGCAGGCGATGAAGTTGCACGAGCATTTGTTGCCTGTAATTGGACAAAATGATGGTGGTTCGGTGGATGGTGAATGATTGAAAGGCGGGCGAATTCTATTCGCCCGGTTTCTTTATTCTGTTTATTGTGTTATAATAGCCAACAAAGAGCGACTTTAATCCTATGAACATTCGCCAAAAACTTTTAACAATAATCGAACAACTTCCAGAGGATAAGTTAGAAATACTTCTGAACCTAGCCCTCTTCTTTAAAAGTGGGAAAGAATCTGTTCAACCGATGCTTGTATCCCAAGCTTATCAAGATTGGCTGAGTGCGGAAAATGACATTTATGACGAAATATTTGCCGACTGAGCTATCAAACATCCGCGTTAATTCGCGTTCATCTGCGGTTAAAACTCATTACCAAAAAACCTATTAGGTTAGATATCAATATGGAAGATAAATTTGATTTTCACAACTGCGGTAATGAGGATGCTTTATCTTTCGGTAACGCAATGCTTAAAGTAGAAAAGCTCAAGGAAACAGTAAATAGAGTTTTGCCTGAGTATGGGTTAGGAGAGACACTCAATAAGTCGTTAATCGAACAGCAACTAACTATCGAGGTAAATTTTGATAATAACCGAAAGCGTTTTTCATATGATAAATGGTTTGGTCAAGGTATAGATTGTGAAATTCTCAGAGTGGGTGCTCAGGGCTGGAAGAAAGGAAAGATTAAGCTCAAACTCAATGTCACTATAGAGTTTTGCCCCGACGAACCCGAAGTCGAAGAAACACCAGAAAACAACGAGTCAGAAACTAGCAAACCAGAATCTCCCCTGGACGATTTGCGCCGCCAACTTCTCAATCAAGAAAACTCACCCAGTTAATTCATCAAACATCCGCGTTAATTCGCGTTCATCTGCGGTTAAAAATCATCATGTCTAAAACCCCAAGAATTCCCATTCCCCCCGAAGTCAGAAAATACGTATTCGATCGCAATAAATACCAATGCCAAAGCTGCGGCCAAACCAAACTAGAAACCCAACTGACGATCGATCATATCATCCCCTTAGCCCGCGGCGGCAGCAACGACATCAGCAACTTGCAAACCCTCTGCGGCACCTGCAACCAAAAGAAAACAGACAAATTAGACCCGCGCTTCAGGCGACACTTTGACCTTTGATATTTAACAGTATAATAAAATCAGCAATTTAAGCTTGAAATTGCTAATCTCTGTTCGATCGCACTTTTAATCCCTAGCTCGGATAACTGCAATGCTGACAAAAACAGTTGACGTGCAAGAAGCACAGACAAATTTAAAAGAGTTATTATCTCTAGCACTTAAAGGCATAGAGGTTGTTCTCACAGAAGGCGGCATTCCCCTTGTCCGTTTAGCGCCGATCGCCTCCCCAACTAAGCAGCGTACAGCAGGATTGCACGCAGGAGCAATCTGGACAAGTAATGATTTTGATGAACCGTTATCAGACGAATTTGGGACAGGGAATCTATGAAACTACAGCTGGATACTCATACATTATTCCTTCTTCCTTCCATCCGTTACATCTCACATCTTGCACCATTGTCAAGAACCCGCAAGTAATTGAGAATGGTGCAACATCTCAGTTACATCCGTGGAGCGAATCCGTTGCTAAACTTCCTTATTCCTACCATCTATAATACCGATAAGGATCGTCCCCATACTCAAAATCCGTTTTGTAATCCCAGTGATAAAACTCCCGACTCGAACCGTTAAACACAGAACCATCCGCCTTAAAACTCGCCCCTAAATTAGCCAAAATCTGAGCATTTGCCCTGGTTTGCCGCCAGCGAGTAAAACGCAAATAAGTCTTAGTATCAGCATTCAAACTGTCCGGTTCAATCTGAGAAAAAATCGCCACACCCTTGCCCACTTTTACCCGACTTAACAAACCGTCAGCACCGATTTCTCCGCCAGACTTAATCAACCAAGTATCATAAAAAGAGCGCGATCGCAAATCTGAGGCGCTAACCCCCTTCACCTCATCCCAACTCGGAACCGCCAGCGAACCACCAAAATCCTGCGCTTGCTGCAAACCCACGCCCAAACCCGCAGCAGGCACTTGACGCGGCAAGAAAAACGCCTTCCCACCAGCATTCAAATAACCGCGCAAATCTGCATCTTTCAGATTCGCTTCTCTCCCCACAATGACCAAACCAACATCATTAGAAAGCGAACTAGCGCGCTGATAAATTACCCCCAAACTGTCCAACTTTTGGGCATCCTCATCTCCCCCAATTAAAACCACTTGATCCGGCTTTCCAACCACCGGAGAATTTATGCCGTAACTCACAATTTGTTGCACTAACTGCGCCGCCCCAGCATCTACAGAATAATGGTCTTCCAAATCCAACTCGTTTAAAATCAGGCGCCCTTTTCCGTAATCCAATTCCATCAGCGGCGAATAAGCTAAATCAAACTCAGATTCCAAAATGGGACGCCAACCGCTGCGGTGCGGTTTCTCAATTGAAGCGCTACTGACACCGCCACGATTTCCCCAACGCCAGCCGTACCAAGGTTTATTTGCCGGACTCAAATTAGGGCCAGTTTTGATCGTATCTGGATAAGCTTCAACCAGCGTGCTTTCCCCAACCCAATCCCGCAAATCTTCACTGTCTAAACCGCTAATTGCCGGATGGTTGCTGTCAACTGGATAAGCGCGGCGGCTGACGTGGGCAGCAACCCGGAAACCCGTATTTTGCAGCCATTCCCTGCGCTGAGGAAACACAATTGCTTTGCCACCGTTTCGGACAAAACTTTCTAAACTTCCCGGCAAGTTTTCCCCGCTAGAAAACGCTTCCCTACCAATAATTAATAGCGATGAAACTTGCGAACCATTCCACGGTACAAGCTGATAACCTAATTGTTTTAACATAGCCGATGTTTTGCCCGCTGGATCGAAGATTGTCAGCGTATCTTTGATGTTAGATTGTTTGGGAAAAACCCGGAAAGCAAATGTATCAGAATGCGATCGCTCGCCCACCCGTGCAGTCAAGCGTATTTCGCCGTCAGCCTTGCTAGAAATGGTATTTGGCAAATTTACGTCTATTGGGAAAAACAGCGTGGCTGCCGGAGCAATTATCCCTTTGTTATCGCCTTTTTTTACTTCTTTCCCCCCCACCAAAACCCGCCAATCCAACGAAAATTCTTGCGCCGCCCGCGAATCGTTAATTAACACTACTTGCTTTGCCAGTTTTCCGCCCACCAACAAATTGTGATCTTTCGCAGTAAAAACCGGGCTAGCACCAGCAATCCAAGCCAAAGTCGAGCTATTATTATTCATAATTGCCTCGCCCCCAGGATGAACAGTGTAAGCTTCGGGCTGCAAATAATTCAAAAGATTATTCGAGACTTGCTTCAAATAAACTCCCCGGCGCCCCGGTTGAAATGCCCAAATATCTACCTTTTTTTTGCCAGCTTCCGAAACTTCCCAACCATGTCCGTCATTCCAAGGAATCATCCCCCCAGACATTCCAAAAGTCCGCCAACTCCGCCAAGTATTTGTACTGAATAACTGCTGCAACTTTTGAAAAGCTGGTGCAAAATCCAACTCTTTTTTTAAATGCCAGTTTTGATACTCCTGACCCTTGACAAACTGCTCCCGAATTTTAGATTTATAAGCCGCCGTTTCCAACTCGTAAGCCTGCTTGCCCAAATAAATTGCCGTAAACTCAGTCATCCAAGGTTCGCTGACAATCGCCTGACCGAAACCTTTGCGGGCCCGCATCATCGTTGCGTGCAGAGGAGTCCCAAACTCGACTGCCATGTAGGGCCTTTCGCCGGTTTTACTCCACTCAGAAATCCACTCTTCCCGTTCTTGCAAGGGAATTATATTTAAATAAGAATTCAGCGCATAAACATCGCCGAAGTGTGCGCCTTGGTGTACCATCACAGGCCTGGTTGGGTCGGCCGATTTAATCGCAGCTATAGCGTCATTTCCTAGGGGAGTGTTGACCCGCAAACGCTGGTTTTCGGAGGGACTGAGAGTTCCTTCTACTTTGCTTTTGCCGATGCGACGGGGATTTAGGTCGTCAGCGTTGCCGAAAAAATTAGGACTTGTCGCCCACATTAATACTGATGGATGATTGCGGTAGCGACGCATTTCAGTCACCATTCGGTCTTTCCAGCGGTTTTTCCAGAGGGGATTCTTCCACTTGCCGTTCCAAGCGATAGGACTAATGTCTAAAGCGGGAGCCATAATGGGAAAACCTTTGAGGTCTGCTCTTTCGGAAAATAACTCTCGGAAGTGCCACTTACCCCGTTCGTCGTGATTCCAAGGCCACATTTCTGTTATGTTAAAACCGGCTTTGACGTAGCTGTCAATTAGGCTATCAGCAACTTCTAATGTCCCGCCTTGCCAAGTATCCGAGTGCAAGATTGGTCGCAGCCGAAATTTAGTTCCGTTTAAGAAAAATTCGCGCCCTTCTATCCAAAATTCGCGGAAGCCAAAAGGTTGGTGGTATTGCGTGTCTATGCCGCTGCCTTTTACTTCTAATTGCAGGGTGTAAAGGTTTGGTTGCCCGACATCCCAAAGACGGGGATTTGGCCAATTCCACTGAACTTGTAGGGTTTGAATGGGTTTAGCTTGAACCTTGGCATTTGCGGTGAATTTTTGTTGTACTTTGCCTTTTTCGTCGAGCATTTCCGCGATTAATTCAACTTGACCGTTTTGGGCAACGTCTTTGAGTTCTACATCTAATTTAACTTGCTTTTTTCGGGTGGAAGTTTGGACGAATACGTCGCTAATCAGCGGGCCGGGGGGAAGGCTCAGAAGTCGTACCTCGCCGATAATTCCCCGCGATTGCAAGTTGGCTTTTTCTGTGTAGATTTCTGTGGGGCCCATGATGACGGCTTTTTCCTTTTCATCGGATACTGCCACCACTAAAATAGATAGGGTGTTTTGACCTGGTTTTGCTACTTTGGTAATTTCAATAGTGCCGTAGGGCCAGGGGATTTCACCGCAGCTAATGTCGTTGACAAAGATGACTGCATCGGTGCTGACTCTGGCTAAGTCGAGAAAAATTCGGCGGTTTGTCCAGTCGCCGGGAATGTCTATATTTCTCTGATACCAAGCTTTTGATAGTTGTTTACTGTTGAAGTTTTCCCAATCTTTGCCGCTGCCGCGAGTGATGATTCCGGGTACGGATTCGTTGTTTTCTTTTTGCCAGTCTCCGGGTACTTGGATGGAACCCCAATTTGGGGAGACGGGGGGGTTTTGGGGGTTGCCAACTGCGGGGACAAATTGCCAAGTTCCGTTGAGATAGATTTGGGATCGTTTGTTGTCGATCGCCCCGGCGGCCAGCGTGGTAAGATTGGGGAAGCCGATCGATATCGCTGAGTTGCTGGCGAAGTTGGGATTTTGCAGCGCGTAACCGACGAATCCAAAGAGGGTGGCCGCTGCGAAAAATAACCCGATAATTTTTGCCAGCTTGTGATTCACTCGCTTATTGCTCCTAGAAATTAGATTATCTAATTTTTCCCTGAATCTTATGATAGCAGTTGATTCAGCAGAAATCCCCCTGCCAATCTGTCTCTGGGAAGATGGCAGAGGACCGACAAATGTGGTTTTGTATAGAGAAAATAAATACTTAGTTTTAACTAAGTTTTAACCAGGTTGTTTCATCGACATCAGCAATAGTGCGATCGCGCCATCGCTACAGGTCAACAAAAATGAGCGAGTTTGAGGTCTTGCCCTTACCCATTAAATCTTACAGTATTGCTACATTTAGTGCCGGCACCGCTTTACTGCTGACAACTCTGTTACTGTTTTCCTTCCAGGCAGCTCCTGCAATATTACTTTTGGCCGCTGCAATGGTTAGCGCTTGGTATGCTGGCTTAAAGTCCGCAGCACAAGAACTAGAAATAGAACGTAATATTATTTCCAAAGTAATTGACACGACGGCTTGCTTAATTGTAGTTCTCGACAGCCAAGGACGGATTGTCCGCTTTAACCAAGCTTGCGAAAAAACTACAGGCTACTCGACAGAAGAAGTAATCAATAAATATGTGTGGGATTTGTTCTTAATCCCCGAAGAAATAGCTCCAGTTAAAACTGTTTTTACCAAGCTAAAAGTCGAAAATTATAACAGCGAATATCAAAACTATTGGCGTACTAAAAACGGCGAGAAGCGCTTAATTTATTGGTCGAATACTGTGACGACAGATGGCGAGGGGGTGGTAGAATATGTGATAGCAACTGGCATTGATATTACTGAGCGCAAAGAAGCAGAAATAGCCCTAGCTTTATCCTACACTAAGCTAGAAAGCCGCGTCAAACAACGCACAGCAGAACTAACAGTAGCTAAAGAAGCGCTGCAAGCTCAAGAAGAACGATTTCGCTGTTTAAGTTCCTGTTCGCCTGTCGGCATTTTTATGGCAGATTTTGAGGGGCGCTACACCTATGCAAACCCTCGCTGTCAGGCTATTTGCGGCTTAAGTTTGACACAACTTTTAGGAGACGGTTGGGAGAATTGCATTCACCCGGAAGACAGCGATCGCGTGTTGAGCCGATGGCTGGATTATACTCGGCAAGGTGGGGAATATGCGATCGAGTATCGCCTGCAAACACCACAGGGGATTGTGCGCTGGATTAACGTTTGTTCCTCGCCGATGTACTCGGACTCCGGCGAACTCATCGGATACGTGGGCACGGTGAGAGATGTCACGGAAAGACAACAAGCGCAAGCAGCATTGGCAAGCAGCGAACAGCAACTGAGAAGGCTGCTAGAAAATACGCCAGACATCATTATCCGCGCTGACAAAGAACAGCGTTATATTTATGTCAATCAAGCAGTTGAAAGAAGCCAAGGAAAACCGCTTTCATTCTTCCTGGGTAAAACCTGTCAAGAAATAGGAATGTCGCCAGAAATGTGCCAGATGTGGGATGAAACCCTGCACAAAGTGTTAGAAACAGGTCAAGAAGAAATTGTCGAATTTCAGGCTTTCTCAACTAACGGCATCCGAAGTTACCAATCCCGCGTAGTTCCAGAATTGGACAAAAATGGCGTACCAGAATCGGCCTTAATTGTCGCCCGCGATATCACAGAAATAAAACTTGCAGAAACTCAAAGATTGCAGTTAACAATCGAGCAAACAGCAAGGGAAAAAGCGGAAATAGAACAGCAGCGCTCGGCATTTTTAGCAGAAGTCAGCAAAATGCTGGCTGATGCGTTTGACGGGGAAACGGTGCTGCAAAAGGTAGCAGAATTAGCAATAAATTCGATCGCCGACGGGTGCTGCATTCATTTGACCGAAACCGACTCAAAAGTGCGTCGAGTCGCTGCGGCTCACGCAGAAGCCTCTATAGTTGATACTCTGAATAACTTGAGAATCAGAAGTTTGAGCGCCGACAATGCTGTTAACGGCTATCCGCTGGTAATCCGCAGCGGGAAATCCGAACTAATTACCGAAGTGGATGAGGAGATTCTAGCAGCAGGAGCGGAAAATTCCGCAGAAATGGAAATATTGCGATCGCTCAATATCGGATCTCACGCTTGCGTACCGCTGAAAGCCCGCGGGCGAGTAATGGGTTCCATCACTTGCTTTACGTCAAAGTTTGGCCGCCGCTACAGTGCAGAAGACTTGGCAATGCTAGAAGATTTAGCATATCGCGTGGCGATCGCCCTAGACAACGCCAGACTTTACACAGAAGCGCAGGAAGCACTATCTCAAACTTCGCAATCCTTTGCCTTAATTGATTCGCTATTAGAAGCATCTCCCTTAGCAATTTGCTTTCTCGATATCGAAATGCGCTTCATCCGTATCAATCAAGTTTTAGCCGAACTCCACGGTTTGCCCGCAGAACAGCATATTGGTAAAGACTTCCGGGAATTGTTGCCAGAATGCGCCGCCCAATTCGCCCCAATAATTCAGCAAGTCTTAGAAACTGGTCAGCCTGTTTTAAACCTAGAAATTAGCGGCGAACCTCCGGGAAAAGCGGGAGACTTTGGCTACTGGCTCGCCAACTACTACCCAGTGAAAAATGAAAGAGAAGAAATAATCGGAGTCGGCCTAATTATCACAGATATTACCGCAGCCAAACAAACCGAATTAGCTTTGCGGGAAAGCGAAATGCGCTGCCGCAGCGTGGTAGAATCTAACATGATGGGCATCGGTTTCTGGGATGCCAGCGGCGAAGTTAGGGACGCTAACGACGCCTTGCTGGAAATGATCGGATATACGAGAGAAGAATTAGTTTCGGGACAGATTCGCTGGAACGAATTTACGGCGCCGGAATATCTAGAACTAGATCGCATCGCCCTCGCGCAAGTCGCAGCATCAGGAAGTTGCGCGCCTTATGAAAAAGAATTGATCCGCAAAAACAGCACGCGCTTCCCCGTTTTAGTCGGCGGCGGAAGCTTCCAAGGATGCACAGACAAAGGAGCATTCTTCGTACTCGATATCACCGATCGCAAACAAGCTCAAAACCAACTTCGAGAAAACGAAATACGCATTCGCCGCCAACTAGCAGAACTCGACTTAGTTTACAACACAACACCAGTCGGGCTGTGCTTTCTCGATACCAATTTGCGCTACATCCGCATGAACCAATGCCTTGCTGCGATCAACGGCCGCGCGAT
This sequence comes from Microcoleus sp. Pol1C5, assembly GCF_036701115.1. Taxonomy (NCBI): domain Bacteria; kingdom Bacillati; phylum Cyanobacteriota; class Cyanophyceae; order Oscillatoriales; family Microcoleaceae; genus Microcoleus; species Microcoleus sp. Pol1C5. The sequence continues at coordinate 45,032 of NZ_JAUBQE010000026.1, forward strand.
CGCAGATCACATCGGGCGCACCCTCAGAGAAGTGATTCCCGAAATTGCCGATATGGTAGAGCCGATTTACCGCCAAGTGCTGGCGACGCAAACCCCCGTACTCGACTTGGAAATTAAGGCCGAAACCAAGCAACAGCCGGGAGTTTTGCGGGATTGGCAAATCAGCTTTTACCCAGTAAGCGATGAATCAGGAACACTGCTGGGAGTTAGCACGGTGGTTGCCGAAATCACCGATCGCAAACAAGCAAAACGGGTAATGCAGCAAAGCGAAGCGATATTCCGGCGGCTGTTCGAGTCAAATATTTTCGGAGTCGCGATCGGCGATTTTAGCGGCCGCATCGCCTACGCCAACCAATCCCTGCTCAACATGGTCGGCTACACCCGCTCAGACCTGCTCTCCGGTCAAATGCGGTGGGACATTATGACCCCCCCCGAATACCTGCACCTAGATGCCCAGGCGGCGCAAGAACTGCGGGCTAAGGGAGTCGCAACTCCTTTCAAGAAAGAGTACATCCGCAAAGATGGCAGCCGCGTGCCGGTTCTGATCGGCGGAACCACTCTGTGCCCGGACGATCGCGAACCAGAGACGCTCGTCGCATTCTACATCGACTTGACTGAGATATCGCGGGTGGAAGCAGAACTGAAACACAATCAAGAACGGCTGCAAATCGCTCAGCAAGCAGGGAAAATCGGAACTTTTGAATGGAACATCCAAACCGGCGAGATCGCGTGTACGCGGGAGTTAGAGGCTTTGTACGGGCTGCCGGCCGGTGGTATCGACAGCTATCAAAGTTGGGTGGAAATGCTGCATCCAGACGATCGCGCTTTGACTCAACAGCAGGTAAAAGCTGCGGCGGTGTCCGGGGAGGAATTAAACATAGAGTTTCGCATTTGCCGCCCGGACAAAAGCGTGGGCTGGATTGCTTGCAGGGCGAAGGTGTTTCAGGACGATCGGGGTTTGCCTGCGCGGATGATCGGGGTGAACGTCGATATCAGCGATCGCAAACAAGCAGAAGCCGCGCGATCTCACATCCATCAAACTTTAGAAGCCTTGATTCAGGCTTGTCCCCTAGCAATTACCGTTTTGGACTGCGACGACGGGACTGTGAAAATGTGGAACCCAGCCGCCGAGAGGATTTTTGGCTGGCATGAATCAGAAGCGGTAGGTCAATTTGTGCCCTGCGTTCCCGCAGACAAGCGGGAGGAATTCACCGCTAATTTGAAAAAAATTCGCGAAGGACACGCGATCGCCGGCATGGAAACCCACCGCCAAAGGAAAGACGGCAGCTCGATCGACATCAGTTTGTGGGCAACTCCAGTCCGCGACAGCAACGGCAACATCAACTGTATGTCGATCGTCGCCGACATCAGCGATCGCAAGCAAGTCGAGGCCCAACGCGCTCAGTTGCTCGATCGCGAACAGGCCGCGCGGGCGGAAGCAGAAGCGATCAGCCGCCGGAAAGACGAGTTTCTAGACTCTCTTTCCCACGAATTGCGAACGCCTATAAATGTGATTCAGGGGTGGGCACAGATCCTGCGCGGCCACCCGTACAACCAAGATAAATTAGCTTCGGGTTTGGAAGCCATCGAGCGTCAGTCGAAGGTGCAGATCCAGCTAGTGGAAGATTTGCTCGACGTTTCCCGGATTATTCAAGGCAAGCTGGCCCTGAAACCCGGCTGGTTCTACATGGTAAGGACGATCGAGGCGGCTCATAATTCAGTTCGTTCGGCAGCCGAAACCAAGTCTATCACCGTTTCGTTAGAACTTGACCCCGCAGTCGGCTTGATGTGGGGCGACGCCCAGAGGTTGCAGCAGGTAGTGTGGAATTTGCTGATTAACGCCGTGAAGTTTACGCCTTCGGGGGGAAATGTCGAACTGCGCTTGTCTGCGGTGGCTGTTAGCGATTCCTCATCACCCAATTACGTGCAAATTACTGTCAGCGATACCGGAAAGGGCATTCCTGCTGATTTTCTGCCCTACGTGTTCGATCGCTTCCGACAAGCAGACGCCTCGAAAACTAAGGCTGAGGGCGGTTTGGGACTGGGATTGGCGATCGTTGAGCATTTGGTGCAACTTCACGGGGGCACTGTGACTGCGGAAAGTCCCGGTAAAGACCAGGGTGCGACATTTACGGTGACACTGCCATTCAAACAGCCTCGTAGTAAGCAGCCGCAGTTGAGAGGAGAAAGGAAATTCCATCCAACGCCTGCGGGTATTTTGGCTGGTTTAAAGGTGTTGGTAGTTGACGACGAACCCGACAACCGCGAGTTTTTGATGGTTGCCCTCGAACAGTGCGGGGCGACTGCGACGGCGGTTGCTTCGGCTGCGGAGGCGATCGACATTTTACAGCAGTCGCCGCCGGATATTTTAGTCAGCGATATCGGTATGCCCGTTGAGGACGGCTACTCGCTGATCCGCAAAGTGCGATCGTCCGCATCAGACCAAATCAAGCGCTTGCCGGCCGTGGCACTAACAGCTTATGCTAGCGAAGAAGACCGCGATCGGGCGATCGCCACTGGTTACAACGAACACTTAACAAAGCCGATCGAACCCGCTCTCTTAGCCACCGTTTTAGCCAAGTTAACAAATTTGCATTAGGGCGATCGGGTTCGATGAACGCACAAATAAGATCGTTTCTGTTTGATGCGGATTTGTATGATGTTAAATCTTGTAGGGGTGGGTTCACCAATAATAATTGCCCATAATCTACAATCTTATAAACCCGCCACCGCTGGCTTTTTATTAACAACATGATGACCGATACACACAAAGCAATTAGAAAACTTATCACAGTTTTTGCCAGTAAAAATGAATCAAATTTCCAACAGCTAGAAACAGAACTAACAGAAGCAAATTTTCCCATCCGCGTCCAATCTTCGCTAGTAGTTGGCTGTATTGAACCGGGCGGCAATTTTCCAAGTTTTTAGGGCGCGCCAATTGCTGGGAAAGGCACGCTACAGAAGTTAAAATACGATTATCAGCGCAATTGGTTTACGCCCATGCCCATTTATCACTTCAACCGCCTAACCGCCAAATTTTTCAGCAAGCTTCCGCTGCGAACGGTTCTGATTGTTCCGTTAGTTTTGCAAACGGTAAGTGTAGTTGGGCTAGTGGGCTATCTTTCTTTCAAAAGTAGTCAGGAATCAGTCGAAGATGTAGCGCATCAGTTAATCGAACAAGTAGGAGAGCGAATTAGCGATCGCCTCACCGATAATAACGGACTGTCGGCAATCAATACCTTTCTGGCTGGGCTGCACTTCTCTGCATCGGGACAAACTTTTATTATGGATCGATCGGGTAATCTGATTGCCACATCCACACTAGAAACACCCTTGGTGACGCCTGCAAAAAAGCAACCGGCGCCATTACTAGCCACCAACAGCAAGGATGCCCGAACGCGAGATATTGCTCGACAACTCACCAACCGCTTTGGCAACTTCCGCACGTTGCAAACAACCGAGAAATTGACCCTGGCGAACAAGGGCGATAGGCAGTTTGTCCGCCTCACTCCCTATCGAGATGTCCGTGGTTTGGATTGGTTGATTGTGGTGGTTGTGCCAGAGTCTGATTTCATGGCTCCGATTCAAGCAAATACGCGCAACAGATTGTGGTTATTGGCCGGTACACTGCCGCTGGCGATCGCGACCGGATTGTTGACTTCCCGTTGGGTGACAAAGCCAATTATGCGTTTGAATACCGCTGCCAAAAATGTTGCAAAAGGAGAATGGGATCGACCTTTAGAAATTAAACGCTTGGATGAAGTCGGAGAACTCGCCAATTCCTTCAATCTTATGGCAGCGCAACTGCAACAGGCTTTTGCAGACCAAAAATCTTTAAATGAAGCTTTAGCGCACAGCGAGAGCCAACTCAAGCAATTTATCGAAGCCATACCAGCAGGGGTATCTATTCACGATGCCTCCGGTAAAGTCGTGTACTTCAACGAAACTGCCAAGCATTGGCTCGGCGTAGAAACTATCCCCGATGCGACTTTAGAAGAAGCCGTAGAAGTTTATCAAATGTACCGCCAAAACCAGCCGTATCCAATTGAAGAACTGCCCGCATTCCGAGCACTGCGCGGCGAAACGGTATTCCTTGAAGATATAGAACTTTATCGAGAGGGGAAATTTATTCCTTTTGAGGTGCGCGCCACACCCATTTTCGACGAAGGCGGAAACATTATTTATGCCATCAATGCTTTTTATAACATCACACAGCGCAAACAATATGAAAAAATCTTAAGCGACTGCAATCGCACTTTAGAAACCGAAGTTGCCGAACGTAGCTACGCCTTAGCTGGTGCTAACGAAATATTACAATCTGAAATTGCATATCGCAAATTGCTCGAACAAAAACTTTACAGTTCTACTGAGCAATTTGTGAAAATATTTGAGTCTATTACAGATATTGTATTGATTTTTAATGTGCAAGAAAAAACTATCCAAATTATACCTACAAAAGGGATTTTTCAATACAACTATCACACGAATCAGATCGACTCCATCATCGAACAATTTTTTGATGAGGAAAGCGAGGAGATTTATTTCGCTCAAGTTCTACAGGCATTGGAAGCTCAACAAACTATTAGTTTTGATTACAGTCTGCAGATTAATAACCAAGAAGTTTGGTTTGCTGCTAAAATTTCGCCGCTGTCGGATAGCTCTGCGGTTTGGGTAGCGCGCGACATTAGCGATCGCCAGTTGGCGGAAGCCCGACTGCTGGAAGCCCAAAAAATTGCCCGTATTGGCAGTTGGGAACACGATATCGCCACAAAAAGAACTACTTGGAGTGAGGAACTATATCGCATTTATCAGCTCGATCCTACTCAAAAACCGCTGCCAACCGAACAATTAATCGAACGTTTTCATCCAGAAGATCGATCGCGCTATTTGGCAATGGTGCGCGCTCAAGCTATGTCGGGGCAAAGCTTTGAAATTGATCTGCGGCTGATCCGAAGAGATGGCTCGCTCAGTTACATTGAAGTTCGAGGGAAACCTGTTTATGATGAAAAAGGGCAGTTGCTCCGTTGGTTCGGCACTGTCTTGGATATTAGCGATCGCAAACAAGCCGAGTCAGCTTTGCGAGAAAGCGCCCTGGGAGAACAAGCCATCGCCCGATCGATCGATCGCATCCGTCAATCCTTAGATATTGACACAATATTCAAAACCACAACCTCGGAACTGCGACAAACCCTAAAATGCGATCGTGTCGGTATCTATCGCTTTAATCCTGATTGGAGCGGGGAATTTGTTGCCGAATCAATGGCTGCCGGCTGGATATCTCTGATGCAACCTGACGATTTTAATGTGCCAAACACTCTCGTCGAAGACTCTCGCTGTACCGTGAAAACTATCCAAGCCGGCGGTACACCAGTCCTGGATACCTATCTACAAAAAAATCAAGGCGGTATGTACGCTAGAGGCGTTCCTTACCGCATAATTGAAGACATATACAGCGCTGGCTTGAGTCCTTGTTACCTAGAACTGTTAAAACAATTTCAAGCTCAAGCCTACGCTATTTTCCCCATATTTTGCGGCAGTCAACTTTGGGGTTTGCTCGCCAGCTATCAAAATTCTGGACCCCGCACTTGGCGCGAAGCAGAAATCAATATTGGGCTGCAAATTAGCACCCAATTGGGAGTCGCCTTACAACAAGCTCAATTGCTCGAAGCCACTCAACAGCAAGCAGTACAGCTTCAACAAGCCGCCTGGGCCGCAGAAGCCGCCAACCTTGCCAAAAGCACTTTCCTAGCAAATATGAGCCACGAACTTCGCACCCCGCTAAACGCAATTCTGGGATTCTCCCAATTGATGCAGCGCTCTACCAACCTCACTCGCGAACAACAGGAAAATATCCGCATTATCAACCGCAGCGGAGAACACTTGCTCGCTCTAATCAATCAAATATTAGATTTAGCCAAAATAGAGGCGGGGCGCATTACAATCAACCCAACAGACTTTCAATTAAGCAGCCTGTTGAACGATCTGAAAGAGATGTTTCAACTCCAGGCAATGGAGCAACAATTGCAGTTAATATTTGACTGCTCTAGCGAAGTTCCCGACTACGTGCAAACCGATCAACTTAAGTTGCGTCAAGTTTTAATTAATCTGCTTTCTAACGCGATCAAGTTTACCAAACAAGGAAGTATTGCGGTAAGAGTAAGTGCGGTGAGGGAGAGTGAAAATCAGCAAATACCAATCAGTAATTACCAATTACATTTTGAAATAGAAGACACTGGCTCCGGCATGGATCCTGATGAGTTAGATAAGCTTTTTCAAGCCTTTGTGCAAACCAAAACAGGAACCAAATCTCAGCAAGGAACAGGCTTGGGGCTGGCTATCAGCCAACAGTTTGTCAAGCTGATGGGCGGCGTGATTACTGTACGCAGTGAAGTAGGACGCGGCACCACCTTTGCGTTTGATATCCCCGTCAGTGCCGTTGGTGCCCCGGCGACTCAACCCGTAGAGCCACCGCGTCGAGTGATAGCCATGGAACGCAACCAGCCACGCTATCGTATTTTGATTGTGGACGATCAATCGGACAACCGCCAACTGCTGATCAAACTCCTCGGTGGCTTTAACTTTGAACTCCAAGAAGCCAGCAATGGCATGGAAGCTATTGAAATGTGGTCGAGTTTTGAGCCACACTTAATTTTTATGGATATGTGGATGCCCGTGATGGATGGACATGAAGCAACCAAACGCATTAAAGCCACCGTTAAAGGTCAAGCTACGGCAATTATTGCCGTGAGTGCCGGTAACGCCGAGGAAGCGCAAAGCGTTACTGTATCAGATGATTGCGATGACTTTATCCACAAACCCTTCCGAGATACAGAAATTTTTGCCACCCTGCACAAACATCTGGGAGTGCGTTACATTTACGATGAACCGGAGAGTGTTCCCGCGTCAAATCAAATCGAGGCTCCTACTCCAGAGACTCTGGCAGTTTTACCCGCAGATTGGCTGGCAGCTTTAGAGAAAGCCACAATTGAGTGCGATTTAGAGTTAATTCTGATCCACATTGAGCAAATTCGCGATCGCAATGACGCTTTAGCTAGCGCTCTAGCCACATTGGCTAACGAGTTTCAGTTCAATCAAATACTAGATCTCATCCATCCCGAACCAAAATAATAAGGATATGAGATAGGTTTGTAGTGAGTACGATCGTCCTCATAAAACCCCATCTGGCGATCGTACTCACTACAAACCTATAAAGGTTATTTTACCGAACTAAATATGAATTCCGAACCAACTCCCGTCTTAAAAGGGAATATTTTAATTGTTGATGATATTCCGGCTAATTTGCAACTTTTAGCTCAAATACTCTCGAAGCAAGGGTACAAAACACGCACAGCACCCGACGGCAAACTAGCGCTGCGGTCGATCGAGTTAACTCCTCCTGACTTGATTTTGCTCGACATCATGATGCCCGGTATGGACGGCTACAAAGTCTGCGAAGCATTGAAAGCTTCTCCCACAACCAAAGATATTCCAGTTATTTTTATCAGTGCTTTGAATGAAGTATTAGATAAAGTCAAAGCATTTGAAGTTGGTGGTATAGATTATATTACAAAACCGTTTCACGAACAAGAAGTTCTCGCCCGCGTCTCAAATCAACTCGTGCAACGCCAGTTGTTCCAACAAACACAATCCTATGCCAAAGAACTCGAACAAACCGTAACTGAACTCAAGAAAACTCAAGCTCAGTTAATACAGAAGGAAAAAATGGCTTCTTTAGGTCAGCTAGCGGCAGGAATTGCTCACGAAATCAACAATCCCGTCAGCTTTATCTACGGCAATATTGCTCTAGCAGCGGAGTATGCGCGAGATTTGCTTCGCCTCGTTGAATTGTACCGACATTACTACCCCCACCCCGTTGCAGAAATTATTGGGGAATTGGACGAGATTCAACCCGAATTCATCGCAGAGGATTATCCAAAACTGCTGAATTCGATGACAGAAGGTGCTTCTCGGATTAGCGAAATTGTCATGTCTTTGCGGAACTTCTCCCGCCTTGGCGAACAAAAGTACAAACCAGTGGATATTCATGAAGGCATTGACAATACTTTAGTTATTTTGCAGCATCGGTTGAAGGGAGCAAACAAAGCTGGTGAGATAGAGGTCATTAAAAACTACAGCCAACTGCCAAGAGTCACTTGTTACGCCAGTGAGTTAAATCAGGTGTTCATGAACCTGCTAAGTAATGCTATTGATGCCCTGGAAACTCAACCTTCTCCCCGAAAAATTACCATCAGCACTTCAGTAGATTTTGAGTCAGAAGCTGCGCTGCACAATCACGATTCAATATTAGCCACTCCAAACAATCAATCCGTTGTGATTAACATTGCCGATAACGGTTGTGGGATGAGTGAGGAAGTGCGCCACCAGATATTTGACCCATTTTTTACTACGAAGCCTGTAGGCCGCGGTACTGGATTAGGGTTGGCAATCAGTCACGATATTGTAGTGGAAAAACATCGAGGTCAAATCAGTTGTATTTCTGCTCCGGGCCTAGGAACCAAATTAATTGTGCAGATTCCGATATCTGTTAAATTTTAATAAATTTCAAAATTTTAAACTGAACTTCCCCGGCAAATATACTTACACAGGCTCAAAAGCATCTCATCACAAAGGTTTCAATTGTTGAGTAAAAAATTGTGTACCCATGTAGATGATTGATATCTGTTTGTGATCTGCAATTATATTGAATCTACAACAATTGAGCGCGAGATCCTGCGTCAGCTATTGCTGATAAATGGGTACAATTTTTCAGCTCAACAGTTGCATCCATTGTTGACTAATAGTTTGAGGACTGTTAGTACATTTCTATGGGGGAAGTCCCGTTTAATCGGGAACCACAATATTTTCTAAACCACTTTCTGCTGGAGGATATTGTGAGTTCATAGCCTCTAAAGTATCTGCGATCGTCCGCGCAACCACTAAATTGCGGTACCACTTATTGTTAGCAGGTACCACGTACCAAGGGGCATGAGCAGTTGAGCAATTGTTTATCATATCCTCAAACGCTGCTTGATAGTCATCCCAAAACAGGCGCTCTTTCAAGTCGTTGCTGGAAAATTTCCAATGCTTATCTGGGTCTTGTAGCCGACTTTCCAATCGCCGTTTTTGTTCGTCTTTAGAAATATGTAAGAAGAACTTAATAACAGCGATGTTGTTCAGAGTGAGCATATGCTCGAACTCGTTAATTAAGTGATAACGTTCCCGCCAAACGCTCTCTGGTACTAGCTGTTTCACGCGCACAACCAACACATCTTCGTAATGCGAACGATTGAAGATCGAAATCATACCCCGCTGAGGTGTTCGCTGGTGGTAGCGCCACAGAAAATCGTGGTTCAATTCTTCATCGCTAGGCTTTTTAAAAGACCAAACTTGGCAACCTTGCGGATTGAGACCACCAAATACATGTTTAATGGTGCCATCTTTACCACCCGTGTCCATCGCTTGCAGCACAACTAGCAAACTGCGTTTGTGTTCGGCATACAATCGCTCTTGTAAATTTTGCAAACGCTGGCGCTGTTGTTCCAGTTCTTCTTCAACAGACTTCTTTTTCTTGTAATTCTCAGAGGCGTTAGGATCTAGAGTTGCTAAACTGATGGGCTGTCCAGGGTGAACCCGATAGCGGGGATAATCTGGTTTGGGTGGTGGCTCCTCCACTACGATTTTCTCAGGTGCCATCTCTTCGGCAAAGTCGCTTGTGGCCTGGGCTGCCGCTTTTTTAGTTTTGTTAGATTCAGCTTGTGCAGCGTTGAAGGTGGTACCCAAACTGCTATCTATTGAATTATTTTTTTGGCTCATGACATCTCCTGATTAGGTAGTTAGGTAGGTGTTTACACTAGAGCATTCTGTATAGGAAGTTAAGAAAACTTACCTCTGGAGCAGGCTTTGGCTACTCCATCGGCAGCTTGAGTAACACTGGGTTATCTAGGCGGTTGCCATTACTTCACATCGCAAACTTTTTGCCTTTTAAGTCAGTAATAGTTTGAACTGAAAAAACCTTTGAACTCAAATTTGCTTGACCCTTCGGATTATGAGGCAAACTGGCAACATAAAGTAACGGTGCGCCTGCCGCTTGAAAAGTCAGGTTGATATACGTGATTGCTCAGCTAATCTCCTATACAGTTTTCGTAATCATTAAAATACGGTAAACCTATCGAGTTACAGTAGTAACTAACAAAAGACTGATATAAACTCCGAGATTTTTCCGAAATAAGTCTATTTTTTCTAACTAAAGACGTATTGCTAGATGGAAAATTTTAGGCATTAGCGCTATTTATCAAGAACATCAAAAGTTTAGTACCCGGCTTCGATTATTTCACTTTTTCGGAACTAAATAAAAATTAGCTTGCTTTTTGCAATTGATTATGAGAAGATTCTGCTTGATCTTCTAGTAAAGTATTCCGATAAAGTTACAGTATTTTGTAAGAAAAGCTAATACAGTAATCAAATGGCTAACGAAACTATCTCGAACCGCTTACAGAAGAACAGTGGTTTATCGATAGCCCTGAACTTCACTGCTTTGTGGCGCGGAAAATACCCTGTAGCAACCAAAGTGCTTCAAACCCATGCCCAGTCTAGCTTTGGGCTGTTTTAACCTGGACTTCCCCCATAGAAATGTACTAACAGTCCTCAAACTATTAGTCAACAATGGATGCAACTGTTGAGCTGAAAAATTGTACCCATTTATCAGCAATAGCTGACGCAGGATCTCGCGCTCAATTGTTGTAGATTCAATATAATTGCAGATCACAAACAGATATCAATCATCTACATGGGTACACAATTTTTTACTCAACAATTGAAACCTTTGTGATGAGATGCTTTTGAGCCTGTGTAAGTATATTTGCCGGGGGAAGTTCAGTTTAAAATTTAACAGACCCAGAGGATATATCATATCAAGCCCGGTTAATTACTTATAAATCCTATACGGGCATCGGGCATCGGGCATCGGGCATGATGGGACAAAAGTATTATAACTATTCAACCGGACATGATATCAGATAGATTGTACGCGAGCATCTGTAGGGAAACGGCAGTGCCGTTTCCGGCGTGGGGATTATGGACAGGGCAAGGGCTATTGGTGTCCACTTAAGGGAAAACTGATAGTCTGTCAGTCCGTCAGGGGTTGAAACAAGAGCCTCAAAGCGAAATTCCTCTTGCATAGGACTAATAAATTATCCAGTCCTCTTGTAGAGGACTTTCGCTATAAGCCCCGTGGAATTCCTTTCCTGGCAGACAGCCCGGTGAGCGGGAGGACTGGCGGACTAAAAGCTTAAGTTGAGACCAATGGGCATGGCGCCGTCTTGAAAGCTGTGGGTAATATTAATTAATTCCGATGCTATCGGATTTGATAGGATTCCTCATTACAAACAGGGGCTGATTGTGGGGAAGTGACCAGAGAGCGTATTTACTTTAAATCCAGCAATCCGCTAGTTTTTAGCTTCGGATTAAACCGGATTTCTTCAGTTACGCCGCGAGCTTTCAGCAGCGCAAAAATTTCATTTTCCACGCGCCGCGCGACATTTTTCAACAATTTATCTTTGGCAATTTCATCGGCGAAGATACCTTCATAACTTGCCGTTTCTTGGGCCGTCATTACTGTTTTTGTGTCGATGGGATCGTTCCACTTGGCAGCATCGGCACCGTTACCCTGGGGTTGGGAACCGTTTTCGGCAATCCAACTTTCTCTAATGCTTTCTAGAATAGTGCGGCTGGGCTTGTCAATAGTTTGGACTTTCAGCCAGTAGCAATATTGGGTTTGGCGTACCAAATGCTGTTTAAGGCTGAGGTAAATGTCGCGAGAATAGCCGACAAATTGCAGGACTTTTTCGTTGTCAAAAATCGCGTAAACGCCGATTTTTCCCTGGACAAAATCGGGCAATTTTCCCTCGGAGTCTATGTAGGGAATGAATTCTAAGCTGGCGAGAGATTGAATGTCTTCTGTCATCCGATTTTAGATTTTAGATTTTAGATTTTAGATTAAACCACAGATTAACCAGCCTTTACCTAACTCTTAAAAACTCGATAAATTGCACAGAGGCGGCTGGGTTTAAATATTTTGGCTTGGAACATGAAATTAGGCGGGACGTTGACGATCGCAAAATCGCTCGATTCGTGATACTTTTCAAATTCCGCAGGCATTCCCTTCGGCGTCTCGCTGCTGTAAGGGACTGGCTGAAAAAGTAACTCGGCAAACTCAATGCGCGAGCATTGCAATTGTAGCGCTACTTGTTTGACAAAGCTTTCACCGGTTAACAAACCGAACAGTGCAGTTTTAGCATCTGGTTCGAGGACAAAACTGCTATCGTAGCTTTCAATAATCTTAAGACCCATTTTCTGTATACTCCTGACAGATGGCGGTTAACGGTTATTGGTTAACCGTTGAGCGATCGACTTAATCATGAATTTTACCTGAGATTGACCCTTGTGAAGGCAGGAGGTATTCGGCAGGAGGTCAATCGATTTGAGATTTGAGATTTGAGATTAAAGAATTGAAGCATTGACCCCACGGATCAATTCGGGGCCTTGTTTATCGGATACAGGTTTTTTATTTCTCTACGGATGAATCCGGCGGCTTGTATCCTGGATGCTTTCGGTCAATGAAAATACCACGATCAGGAAATTTTGACAAATAGCCCTGATTTATTGGCCGATCGCTTTTATCATGTCCGTATCGCCATCTATCCGACTACGACTAAAAGGCTATGCAGAAGATTGAAAAAGCATCATTCCCAGCTTTGAGAAGTGCCCCGAACCAGCCGGACTGGCTAGAATTGGTAGAATACGCCTCTGTTGCTGGTTCAGCGATTGGCACGATTGCTGCAGGATTGTCGGGCCAAATTGTCTACGCTGCCGCCCCTTTAACCGCAGCACTCTCGCTGAATCTCGCCAATCGCCAGCGTTTCGAGCAACAAATGCAACAAAAGGCAAATTCTGCGATTGCGGACGTACAGGCCGCAGTAGAACGTCGAGCGCAGCAAGTTCAGATACTACCTGGAGAACCTGCGGAACTCTACACCGCCGTCTCTGACTTGCAGCAGAAACTCCAGGGCTTGGAATCCGGGGCCATCGCCGAGGTACAAGCTGCCGTAGCCTCCCTCGAACGCCAAGCCCAGGCGCTGCCTGCAGATTCTCAGGAACTCTACACGATCCTCTCCGATTTGCAGCAAAAACTCCGCATTTTGGAAACTAGCGCCCTGAGAGAGCATGATTGGGAAAATGTCAACGTCCGATTTTTATTGATGGGCGAAAAGTTAACTGAAGTTAAAACTATTACGGCTCAGTTACAGGAGCGATCGAACGAAGTAGACTTGAATGAAATCCAAGGTTCTCTGAAGCAATTGCAGGATTTGCTCGATCGACCCACAATAGATGCAGGGATGTTGCAAACCGAGATTCAGCATTTGCAGCAGCAAGTTTCCGAGTTGCAGAGGCAAAATCAAGAAATTGTCAAGCCTTATTTGCAGCGTCTGACTCGCGCCGTGAAGAAACTATCAGCAAATTAGTCTTACTTATTCGTTTTTCCTAGGGTGCAGCGCGGGCATCTTCCCGCATTCTTTCGTAGGGTGCGCCGGGTCGCGCACCTTACCAATTACCCATTACCCGTTACTAAATTTTTGCCAAGCTTGCCAGAAAACATAAATCGATAAGATTGCCAAGAGCGATCGAAAAGCTAAACTAACAATACGATCGGGCAATCTCGGCAAAAACCGCGTGCTCACCTGCGCGCCCAACAAACCGCCGCCGCCAAGAATTAACCCCACAACCCACAAAACATTCCCGCGCGCCGCGTGTCCCGCCGTCGCAGAAATTGCCGTGATGACGATGACGCCCAAGCTGGTTTGAATTGCGGTTTTAATGCTTTCTCCTAACAGCAAAATTTGCAGGGGAACCATAATTACGCCGCCGCCTACGCCGAACAAACCCGCTAATAAACCCGCCGCACTGCCGGTAGCAATTTTAGCAAAAGTTGGATGGAATAAAATATTTGAATTATTGGGTAATTCGTGATTGGTAATTGGTAATTGAGCATTTTCTCCTTGTCCCGCTTGTCCTCCCAGTTCCCCTTGTTCTAGTTCCGCTTTCTTCTTAGCTGTCAGGCGCTTGCGAACTTCAATCAAATAAATATTCAGCCACAGCAACAACCCAAAAGTAAGTAACAGCAAATAAGGCGGAAATATCCCCGCCAAATAAGCACCGATTTGTGCTGTGATGACGGCTGGAAATCCGATGCCTGCGACTTGGCTCAAGCTGAGGTAGCCCATGCGCCAATTCTGGATGCTGCCAGAAATAGCTGTAATGACGATCGACAAACCGCTAGTAGCAACCGCTTGTACCGGGGCGTAATTGAGAGCCACCAACAAAGGCACGAGCACCGTACCGCCGCCGATACCCAAAAATCCAGCTAGAATTCCGGCAAAAATTCCCGCCGCACCCAACATCAATAATTCAGTGATAGTCATTAGTCATTAGTCATTAGTCAACAGTTAACAGTCAACAGTCAACAGTTAACAGTTAACAGTTAACAGTCAACAATCAAATTTTAAGAATCATTAGTCGTGCCGTCGGGCATAATTGCCCGCCTCAAATCTGCATCGCGGAAGTTAGTTCGATTGAGATTAGCGTCAATCAAAACCGCTTCCACCAAAACAGCCCCGCTAAAATTAGACCAGCACAGCTTGGCCCGGTACAAGTTAGCTCCGCTCAAATTAGCTCTTGCCAGGGTTGACCAACTCACATTAGCAACTCTCAAATTAGCATTGCTCAGATTAGCTTCGCTCAGATTAGCTCCCACCATCGTTACTTGGCGCAAGTCTGCACCAGCCAAGTTGGCCCCGCTCACCATCGCCCCGCTGAGAATTGCCTGATTCAGGTTAGCTCTTTCTAAAAGCGACTCGCTGAGGATGGCATTTGTCAGGTTTACCGCTTTGAGAGTTGACCAACTCAAATTTGCCTTCATCAAATTAATGCGAATCATGCTAGCGTCGGTTAAGTTGGCCGCAAACAAATTCGCTTCGGTAAAGTTGGCTTCTGTCAAGTTAGCTTCGGTCAAATTAGCCTTGGTCATGTTGACTTCTCTTGCCATTGAGCCGCGCAGGTTGGCTCCCATCAGGTTAGCCCCGCTGAGATTGGCGCGGCTCAAATCGGTACCGATGAGATTTGCTTCGCTGAGGTTGGCTTCCGTCATATCCACCCCTGCCAATTTCACCTCACGCAAGTTCGCTCCCGTCAGGTTAGCGCCTTTGAGGTTTGCGTCTTGGAAATTCGCTCTGGTAAAGTTAGCCTCGCTGAGGTTTACCCCTTTTAAGTCGGCCCCGACGAGGTTAATCTCTCGAAAATTTCTTTCTCCGGCCGCATATTGCCTCAGAATTCGATCGGCCTCCATGTCATTCGCCTCGCAATTTTTTTTAAACGTTAGAGTGATGGGTGTTACCACATCATCCCAGATAACTACGGTATTCACTCTGCACGCTGTACTATCTGTAGAATCTTTGCACTGCTTTCGGGACACTGCTGTGCCACTGCCTCCTAAAAGGTCTGACAAATATCAAAGCTTCTGAGAAAATCAACAATAGGGTAAAACTCTCGGCGCTCGGCACTGAGTCAGTCGATTTTAGATTTTAGATTTTAGATTTGCTCCACAGATTCATCTGGGAGCCGGAACTTTGGTCTAAAATTATGGGCTCACCACGACGATTATCGGAAACTTGTATTCGTTTTTGGGCGAGCTGGCAGTTGGCAACTGGCAACTGTCAACTGTCAACTGTCAACGGTCAACTGTCAACAGACAAAGGAAATTTTAAAATGCCTGAAAATTTGAGAAGCCAAGCTGTGACTGGGGGCGTGCAGCGCGCGCCCAACCGAGCAATGCTGCGGGCAGTCGGTTTTGGTGACGGCGATTTCACTAAGCCGATTGTGGGGATTGCCAACGGGTACAGCACGATTACGCCCTGCAATATGGGATTGAACGACCTCGCTTTGCGGGCTATTGCGGGTGCAAGGGAAGCCGGCGCGATGCCACAGATGTTCGGTACGATTACTATCAGCGACGGAATCTCGATGGGAACTCAAGGGATGAAATATTCTCTGGTGTCGAGAGATGTGATTGCGGATTCCATCGAAACTGTTTGCAACGGCCAAAGTATGGACGGGTTGCTGGCTGTCGGCGGTTGCGATAAAAATATGCCGGGGGCGATGATTGCGATCGCCCGCATGAACATTCCTGCTATTTTTGTTTACGGCGGCACGATCAAACCAGGACACCACAACGGACAGGATTTAACCGTTGTCAGCGCTTTTGAAGCAGTCGGTCAATTCAGCGCGGGCAAAATTGACGAAACAGAACTCAAAGCAGTGGAAGAGAAAGCTTGTCCGGGTGCAGGTTCCTGCGGCGGAATGTTCACAGCAAATACGATGTCGAGTGCTTTTGAAGCAATGGGCATGAGTTTGCCTTATTCTTCGACAATGGCTGCTGAGGATGCCGAAAAAGCTGACAGCGCTGCCGAATCTGCAAAAGTTGTCGTGGAAGCGATCCGCAAACAGTTGTTACCGAGCCAAATTTTGACTCGCAAGGCCTTTGAAAATGCGATCGCCGTAATTATGGCGATCGGCGGTTCAACCAATGCTGTGCTGCATTTATTAGCCATTTCCAATGCGATCGGCGTTGAACTGACCCTCGACGATTTTGAAACTATTAGAGCGAAAGTGCCGGTGCTGTGCGACCTCAAACCCAGCGGCAAATATGTAGCAACCGATTTGCACAAAGCCGGCGGCATTCCCCAAGTAATGAAAATGTTGCTAGAAAAGGGTTTACTGCACCCAGACGCGCTGACAATTACCGGTCAAACTGTTGCTGAAGTGTTGGCAGATATTCCAGCCGAACCCCGCACCGACCAAGATGTCATCCGTTCTTGGAACAACCCGCTTTACGCCCAAGGACATTTAGCAATTTTGAGAGGAAATCTGGCAACCGAAGGAGCCGTTGCTAAAATTAGTGGCGTTAAGAAACCGCTAATTACCGGCCCGGCGCGGGTATTTGAATCTGAAGAAGATTGTTTGGATGCAGTTTTAGCGGGCAAAATTCAAGCCGGAGATGTGATTATCATCCGCTACGAAGGACCCAAAGGCGGGCCGGGAATGCGCGAAATGTTAGCACCAACTTCGGCAATTATTGGCGCCGGTTTGGGCGATTCTGTGGGGTTAATTACTGACGGGCGCTTCTCTGGCGGAACTTACGGCATGGTTGTCGGTCACGTTGCACCCGAAGCGCAAGTTGGCGGGACAATTGCTCTGGTACAAGAGGGTGATTCGATTACAATTGATGCTCAAAATCGCTTGTTGCAGCTCAATGTTTCTGATGCAGAATTGGAGCAGCGGCGCGCTCTTTGGCAGCCTCCTAAACCTCGCTATACTAAGGGCGTTTTGGCTAAATACGCTAAGTTGGTTTCTTCTAGCAGTGTCGGTGCTGTGACTGATTTGGGTTTGGGTTAAAGTAGGAATTTTTTTAACCGCAGATGAACGCAGATAAAATCCGATCTGCGTTCATCTGTGTCCATCCGCTGATATCTGCGGTTAAAAAATTCCCAAATTAACTGCGCTGATTCAAAAAGCGGCCTGCCATCGACATGGCGTCAGTAATATCTACGTCGCCGTCTCCATCTGAATCTAAAAACGTATTCAAAACGGGATTTCCACCTTGGGCTGGATTTTGGGCGTTGCCGCCGGTTTGTAGCAAATTCAGTATGAGCGGCACCAAAACAGGTATCATCGCCTGCACTGTGGCGTTATTTAAACCGGTTCTTTGGGCGATATCGGCCACTATTTGCGTTAGTTGGCCGGCTCCGAACAAACTCTGTACCGCTTGGGGATTGGGATTTGTGCCGCTAAATTGGTTGACAAGTTGTTGAGCTTGTGCGTCTCCTGACTGCGATCGCACGTCTTGTAATGCCGATCGCACGTATCCGCCCAAAACCGACATTGCTAGCTGAGTCGTGCCCGCATCGACGCCCTGGTTGCCGCTCAACTGCTCTACCGCACCGAGAATGTTGCCCAACTGATTGGGACTTGCTTGTTGGTTGGGATTGTCGATCGCGCTCAAAATTTGGTCAAATAGTCCCATAATTTCGCTCCGTACAGTGATTGCTCAACTTTAAATTATAGCAAATCCTGTTTTTAAAGATTACTAAAAATAGTTTTGAGTTGGGTATTATCACTCAGCGAGTCGCGTAGCAACAGCCAGTCAGTAAGCAATCTCATACCATTTTAGATTTGAGATTGGGAATGAATTCTGACATCAGAGTTTGGAGCGTATCCTTGCAGTTGGATGCTTTTTTTTAACTGCTATAAAAAATGATAATTTTTAATTTTTTACAGTTCCTCTCTCCTCTGACTTGGTTGGTGCGTTACCGTTGCAGAGGGAATTAAATTCGCTAGGGCTTGGAAGTTTTACCTGCGGATTTGGCATTGAATCCTCATGCTTAATCGGCAGGGCGATCGAAAATTCCGTCCCCGTTCCTACCTCAGACCAAAAATTTATTGTCCCCCCATGTTTCTTAACGATAATTTCGCGACCAATGGCCAATCCCAAACCAGTACCTACACCTCTCGGTTTAGTAGTAAAAAATGTTTCAAACATTTTTTCTTGACTCTCTGGCGCTATTCCCATACCGTTATCTGAAATCCGCACTACCACTGAGTCGTCGTCCAAGTATTCTGTAGCAATCACAATTCTCGGCGAAAAACTCGGTGCTTCCTGTTTCATGGACTCCGAAGCCGATTGTTTTTTTGCCTCTGCTGAGCTGGATTTCTCACTTTTTGCTTTCTCTTCCACAGCATCTAGTGCATTGTTGAGAAGGTTAACAAATACCTGGTAAAGCAAACCCATATAACCTGCAACAGTCGGAATATTGCCGTAATCTCGCACCACTTCGATGCCCTGTTTGATGCGGCTGTTGAGAATGAGCAAACTGCTGTCTATGCAGGCGTGTAAATCGACGGGATGAGGGGCTGCATCATCGAGGCGAGAAAAATCTTTCAAACTTAAAATAATAGCTTTTGCTCTTTCAGCGCCTAGTTGCATGGAGTCAAATATTTTGCTCAAATCTTCTTTGAGAAAATCGATGTCTATTTCTTCGCCTTTCGCGATAACTGCGGCAGGCGGTTTGGGGATTTCTGTTTCGTAAGTTTTGAGCAAATCTAAAATATCTTCAACATAATGTCTCGCTGGGTCGATATTGGCATAAATAAAATTGATTGGGTTGTTAACTTCATGAGCAACACCGGCTAACATCCGCCCCAAACTTGCCATTTTCTCGTTTTGAAGTATCTGGGTTTGTTGTTCAGATTTCAATTCTTCTAGCAAGTGATTTACTTTCTGAATCAGTTGATTCAGCGAAGCTGCTAATACTCCCACTTCATCGGTGCTGGTAACTGGTACTTGCAACTGAAAATTAGATTCTTCAGTCACTTGCTGAGCGATTTTAGTGACAGTGGCGAGGGGTTTGGCGATCGCCCGACTGGTGAAGCCCGCCAGCACTGCTGCAACGACGATCGACAGTGCCATGCTACCCAAAATTATTTGCACCCGCAGCGCCTGGGCTCGCAGCATAGCCTCCTGCCCTGCATCTTCTTGCTCTTGGGCGCGATCGATAATTTTTGCTATATCATTGACCGCCCTATCTAGTTGCAACCCAATTTTATCTCGATCGAAATTCAACAGCAACTTACGTTTAATACTTTGTTGAGCGGGGTTATTTGGCAGTTGAATAATTTTTTTGTTAACTATTTCTAGTCGATACAAATAATTAGATAATAGCGAATCGCAAGTCTTTCTAAAATTTTCTAGACCTTCTATGTCTTCCAGATATTTATAATTTTTGACTTCAGATAGCAACCCCTTCAAATTGTAAAGATTGTTTTGTAGCTGTTCGTATTTGCTGTCAAAAATTTGCGGCTTTTCGATCCAGTAACTCAGCCCGTCTTGGCTGTTTTGCATTCGCAGTAACGCCACCTGCAACTTATTTAAAAGCTGAGTTTCTCGATCGATGTGTACTTGATTGTTAGTTCTGCGATAGTAATGAGTGCCCACCAACATCCCGATAGTCGTTCCCCCAATCGCAACACAAAGAGCCAGTGCGTAACCACTGCTGATTTTGTCACGAATACTGAGGTTGCCCAAGGAATGGGCTATATTAGCGAAATAATTGGGCTTAAGTGCCTGGGTCTCTTTGATGTTATGCTCGCAAGAGGTAGAGAGTTCTTGTGAAGGCTGATTCAGATGTTTGAGATGCATAGATGCTAACCTGTGAATTATTCACGCACTAACAATTCAGTCTAACTTAACTCGTGGCTGATTTGAGAGTACCACAGTGATATTTAATGTGATAATTTTTGTAAATTAGGATGCTCTTAGCTTGCCTCAGAAACCCGGTTTCTCCTTTCTACTTTCAGAGCTTCCAGGAGGCACTGGTGTTACAAAACCGGGTTGATCTGTACTTAATGTTATATTTGTTTGTTAATAAAAAAGTATTGCTAGACTCGCGATCAAATAAATCACCGAATAAATAAGTAGGTAGATGCAAATAAACCAGCCTACGGTTCCGGCGGGTGATAAGCTGTAGCTGAGTTATCGTGCAAGCTACAATTGCAGCAAGAGGACGATCGCACTTGTCCGTCCTGCTGGTGCTACAACGCCGTAAATCGCGCCTGCAGTGCGACATAATCGGGATTTGCGGGTTCACGCAGTACGATCCTCTTCGAGGGCTTTCCTTCGGATCGCTTCGCTAACGCTAACGGGCACTTCGGCATTTTAGATTTGAGATTTTAGATTTGCAATGACTGATGACTATCGGCGTAATGTAAAAATCAAAGCATAACCCTTTTATTTGCCACTCCCCTCATGCCTTTGCCGCGCCTGTTAACCTTAATTGCTGCTTTCTGCCTCGCCCTGGGGTTGATTATTGGGCTGGTGAGTTCCTTAACAGGGCTTTACAGTCAAGTTGCGTGGTCTGCTTCTCCGCTGCTGGCTAATTTGTTGATTTTCCTGATAATTGTACTTTTGGGAACCCTAATTTTTGCGCTGGTTTACTATTTTAGGCTGCTGCAACGCCCTCCGAAAGTTAAGGGAAAACGGCCGATTACTCCGAAGGTTCCTGTTGTCAAAAGTGAAGCAGCTTCGGAAAATCTCAAAGCAATTCGGCAACAAGTCGATCGCATTCAAGATGAAGTAGCGCGGCAAGCTTTGCTGTTGAGAGCTCGCGAAATTGAAGCTAGCATGGCTCGCGGCAGCGTTCGAGTAGTTGTTTTCGGCACAGGTTCTGCGGGCAAAACTTCCGCTGTTAATGCGCTGGTGGGGCGGATGGCGGGACAAGTGGGCGCGCCGATGGGAACTACGGAAGTTGGCGAAACTTACACTCTGAAATTGAAAGGAATAGATCGAGAATTAGCAATTACCGATACCCCAGGCATCTTGGAAGCGGGAGTTGCGGGAACTTACAGAGAGGAATTGGCGAGGCAGTTGGCGGCGAGGGCAGATTTGATCTTATTTGTTTTGGACGGCGATTTGCGAAAATCCGAGTACGAACCGCTGCGGACTTTGGCGGAAATTGGCAAAAGGTCGATCGTAGTTTTTAATAAAGTTGACCTTTATCCCGACACCGACAGAGATGAAATTCTCGATCGGCTGCGGCAGCGAGTCAAAGGTTTTGTATCAGCAATGGATGTAGTAGCAATTAGCGCCAATCCGCAAAAAGTTGTACTAGAAGACGGCACAATTTTTCAGCCAGACCCGGATATTATGCCATTAATTCGGCGCGTCGCTGCGATTTTGCGAGCTGAAGGCGAAGACTTAATTGCGGATAATATTTTGCTGCAATCTCAGCACTTGGGAGACCAAGCGCGCAAGTTAATTGATGCTCAAAGAAGGCGGCAAGCTGATAAGGCAGTAGAGCGATTTCAGTGGATCGGAGCCGGAGTAATTGCCGTAACCCCTTTGCCAGTCGTGGATTTGTTAGCGACAGCAGCAGTTAACGCTCAAATGGTAGTAGAAATTGCCAAGATTTACGGCTGCGAATTAAATATCGATCGCGCCAAAGAATTGGCATTGTCTCTAGCAAAAACCCTAGCAAGTTTGGGAATAGTTGAAGGTGTAATTCAAGTAGTGTCAAGGGCGCTGCAGTTAAGCGTAGCGGGGTTTGTACTGGGCAAAGCAATTCAAGCGGTCAGTGCCGCTTATTTAACCCGAATTGCTGGTAAAAGTTTTATTGAATATTTCCGCCACGACCAAGATTGGGGCGACGGCGGCATCGCCGAAGTCGTGCAAAGGCAGTTTCAGTTAAATCGTAAAGACGAGTTTGTCAAAGCATTTGTCAAAGATGCGATCGCCCGGGTTGTCGAACCTCTAAATATTTATCAGCAGGAATCGGAACCAGAATTAGAAATGTCAGCCGAATTAGAATCAGAAATAGAACCAGAAGCATTGTATCAACAGCCGCAATACGATGATTGGGAAACTTACAACAACAAACGAAAGGATGACTGGTAATGAGGCATTGGGAATTGGGCAAACAGGGAATTGAGAATTGGGTAATTGCGATCGTTCAATGAGATGTTCCCTGAGTATGATTTGTTTAATTTTATTAAGAAATTTTACAATAATTTTACACCTCGGATAGACTCCGGGGAGATCAAATCAAACCGAGCGATCGGATGGAACATAATTTTGATAAGATTTAAGCTTGATAACAAAATTTGCTATTGTGCGTCCGGGTAAAAACAATGAGCGATCGACCAATTATTCTCGGTATTGTCGGAGACAGCGCAGCGGGCAAAACCACCCTGACGCGGGGAATTGCCCAAGTATTGGGGCCAGAAAATGTCACTGTGATTTGCACTGACGACTATCATCGCTACGACAGAAAGCAGCGGGCCGAAATCGGAATTACAGCATTGCATCCCGACTGCAATTACCTCGACATCATGCAGCAGCACCTCAGCCTGCTGCGTACCGGACAAGCAATTCTCAAACCCATATACAACCACACCACAGGTACATTCGACCCGCCGGAATACATCAAGCCCAGCAAATTTGTCATAGTTGAAGGTTTGCTGGGTTACGCAACCCGAACAATCCGCGATTCTTACGACGTAAAAGTGTATCTCGCTCCCCCAGAAGAGTTGCGCACTCAGTGGAAAGTTAAGCGCGATATCATGAAGCGCGGTTATACTGAAGAACAGGTGCTTGCAGAAATAAAAAAACGGGAACCGGACTCTGAAGACTTCATTCGTCCTCAGCGCAAATCGGCCGACGTTGTAGTTAGTTTTTACCCGCCAGAAGCTGACAATGAATCCAATTTGAGCGTCCGTTTAGTGCTCAGACCGACAATTCCTCACCCTGATTTTACTGAAATTTTAGGTCGAGGCAGCGATAGTTTTCAACCTGCAATTCGCTTGGGACTCGATCGGGATATGGGCAAACCTGTTGACGTTTTGGAAGTAGACTCCCACGCTACCAGCGAGCAAGTAAACGAACTAGAAATGCTTTTGTGCAGTGAGTTGCCCCACCTGCGGGGATTTTGCTCCGCCCAAGGCAACCCGGAAATTGGCAAACTGATCGGTACAACTGGTGAAGTTTTGCAAAGTTACCCGCTAGCTTTGACGCAGTTGCTAGTTGCATATCACATGATGAAAGCCATTCACGTGTATTAATTGAGTGAGAAAACTCGGCGGTTGAAACCGCTCAAGAGTCAAACTTTCGTCGGTGGCTCGACTGAGCTTCCCGGAACGTCCTGGGCGGACTAAATAGTGGTAAGGTGCGCATTGCGCACCCTACAAATATCAGCATTTCGCCCGTAGTTTTCTGTACATAATTTATGGGCGAAATTGCGGAATTTAAATTATATTATTTGTGTCACAATTGAGGATAAATCCTCAGTGCTGGTAAAGTCAGATTAGCATTAGCCAATTGCTGAATTGGCATGGAGAGTGGCAACTGACTTTGAGGTGCGGGTACCATTTCGCCTCGGAAGTCGAGGATGGTGACGAGCAGCAGGTAGGCAACTGCTAAAATTAGAGAAATCACCCCAGTGATAATAGCAATAATTTTTGAACGATCCATATTCAGAAAAATTTAAGTACAGCTAATATTAGTTTAACATTAAAAAGAGCGATTATTACTTAACTTATGCAATAGAATATAATCAGGTGCTAGTTATTTCTGTAACAAAAATGGAACCTCTTGTAGATGCGCAAAATCCCACCGAGATGCACGGAGCTACCCCTGTGGTGGAAACATTTAATCTGGGGAAGTTCTACCGTACCGGCTTTTGGATGAATGAAAAAGTTGAATCGCTCAAAAATTGTACTCTGACTGTCTCTGAGGGGGAAACTTTTGGGTTGTTAGGGCAAAATGGAGCGGGGAAAACTACGCTGCTGAAAACTTTGCTGGGTATAGTGCGCCCCACTTCTGGGCGGGCGCTGCTGTTGGGGAGGCCTTTGGGCGATCGCACTGTGAAGCAGCGAGTCGGCTATTTGCCTGAAAATCCCTATTTTTACGATTATCTCACCGGCTGGGAATTCTTGCAATTTGCGGCGGGGTTATTTCAAATTCCCCCCTCAATTCAGCGGCAAAGAATTCCGAATTTGCTAGACTTAGTTGGGCTATCTCAATCGGCGGCAATTAAAAAACAGTTGCGCCAGTATTCTAAGGGAATGCTGCAACGGATCGGCATGGCTCAAGCTTTGATTAACAATCCAGATGTGGTATTTTTAGATGAGCCGATGTCGGGTTTAGATCCGATGGGACGCTATCAGATGCGGGAGATAATTTTATCCCTGAAAAATCAAGGAAAAACAATTTTTTTTAATTCGCATATATTGTCTGATGTGGAGAAGATTTGCGATCGAGTGGCTATTTTGGCAAAGGGTGAGTTAATCTGCATTGGTGCGATCGACGAAATCCTAGGTAATACTGAAACTTACCGGGTTGAAGGTAGGGGCGGTCACTTGAATATCCTGAAAAAATGGATACCGGATATGGAAGTTGATAATGATTTGTGGTACGGTCATTTGCAGGGCGATCCGAAGGAGTTTCTTTCTAGTCTGAGCGGTACGGGAGGGCAGCTAATTGGGATGAATTTGGCTAAGCCTACTTTGGAAGAGTTTTTTATGCAGCAACTGCAAGAAAGAGGCATTTATTCTAGTAGTTGAAGTCCATAAAATCGGCGGCTGAAACTCGGCAGTTAAAAGCCGGCGCTTGAAGGCACTACTACACAAACAAAGCCCCTCTTTAAGAAACTCAAAAAACGGGATCTTCGCCCCTTTCCACAACACATAAAGCAGGACTTACGCGCCTTATCCAGATGTATGGACTCTTCATCAGCGGGGGGATTGCCCTACAAAACACTATATTTAGAGGCTGTGCGTAAGTCCTGTCTCATTGACTGACATCTAAATTCGCCAAGCTAGTAATCGTTCAGATTGCTTGTCAATTTTGCACACATAAAGTACCCTCAACGGATAGGAGGTAGTAACGAGCTTTCTTTCAAAAAATCTTTAACCAAAACTAATACTATATCCTGCCTACAAAGTAATGTCTGTAAAGTTTGCTTGCAGCGAAAAAAGTAAGACTTAATTTCCGAGAGATAGGTAGCAGCTTACAATTGTAGGTTTTTGAATTGGCGGATATCTGTGTTGAGGGGAGAGACCGGATCTGGGAAGCAGCCCAGATGTATTGAAACTCGATCGCTCAATTATGCCGACTGATTAAAATACAAGTAAGTTTGTTGGCAGGGTGCAAAATGTCTAACATTCAACTCGGCAGTCTCAAGGATAACTATTTCCATATCGACTTCGTTGGTAAGATCGATCCCACAGACATTTATCGTTTCAATCGTCCTGCTGCGGGCAGTTTCCAAGTCTTGGCTGAAGGTTTTAGCGGCGGGATTAAAATGGAACTGCTCGACAGCCAAGGAAAGCCGATCGAAACAATCTCAACTAGCGGCAAAAATCCCGGAACTCTCAGTACCGAGAATTTGGGCGCAGGAGACTATACACTCAAAGTTTCTCCCATCTCCTCCGACACAAACTATCAGATTAGTCTGCCCGTAAGTGAAAAAGTTGACCCGCTCACGGGTTTGAAGGTTGACTCCGGTTTTTTTACACCCGATCGCACTGGTGAAGTAGGCTTTGATTTCCTGTATGATGGCGGCGGATTCAAAGGACAATTAGCCATATTTAGTTTGCAGGGTATGGAGAAATTTACTCCAGGCTCTGAGGAGTTTATCAAGGAAGCTGCCAGAAGGGCTCTGAGTAAATCGGTGTTGGGTCACGTCGTGATTTCTGATATTACAGAAGGCACTGATCCTCAATTTAGAGGCACTTTAGGAAAGGTAAATCTGAACACCGGCTCCTACAAAGGTGTGAAAAAGTTTGCGATGAATCCTGGAGAAGCATTTGCTGTGATGCTGGTGCCGGATGGGACGGTTAAGGAAGTATTTGATAAACCGGAGATTGGCGGCAACAAGCGTCCGCTATTTTCGCTATCTAGCAGTGACGAAGATGATGCTTGGCTGTTGGGTCAGGTGGCAGATATTACTGGCGATGGTAAGGCATTTTCGATCGAGGATCGATCGATTACTCCCCTATCAGATTACGACTACGATGATGTGATTTTCCGTTTGACGGGTGCGACTGGAAAAGCGGTGGAGGTGAAAGAAGTTATCCCTCCGGCTAAGGATTGGACTAAATCTGAAGGCGGTAAGAAATTGATCGATTATGTCACCTCAAAACTGCCTGATGAGCGCAAACCGCCTGCGGATACAGAACCGCCTCCACCCGCACCTGCGCCAACACCTGCACCTGCGCCAACACCTGCACCAACACCTGCACCAACACCGCCTGTAGCCCCACTGCCACCTGCGGAGCCAACACCGCCTGTAGCCTCACCGCCACCTGCGGAGCCAACACCGCCTGTAGCCTCACCGCCACCTGCGGAGCCAACACCGCCTGTAGAGCCAACACCGCCTGTGGCTCCACCGCCACCTGCGGAGCCAACACCGCCTGTAGAGCCAACACCGCCTGTGGCTCCACCGCCACCTGTAGCCCCAACGCCCCCTGTAGAGCAAAAACCGCCTGTAGCCCCAACGCCACCTGTAGAGCCAACACCGCCTGTAGCCCCAACGCCACCTGTAGGGCCAACACCGCCTGTAGAGCCAACAACGCCTGTTGATGATACCCAGTTACCGACTGACACTCAACCGCCCGCTGAGCCGGAACCGCCTGTGGCACCAGAGAAGCCCAGCCTGCCTTTGATTGGGATTATCGATACTGGGTTTGCTGTCAACAATCCCGATCTCGATTATTCTAAAGCGACACTGGGGCGCGATCGCATTGACAATGACAACAATCCTTTAGTGTCATCTGAGGCAGACAACGAACACGGCACGGCTGTTTGGAGTTTGATTGGCGCTCGCGCGGGTAATAATATTGGGATTGACGGTATTAACCATCGCGCTCCTGTTTGGCTGGGACGTGCCAGCGGTTCCGGGCAGTGGGACTTGTCGCTGACAGATTTTGTACATGAAGTCAAGGCACAGGGGCAGCGGAATGCGATTGTCAACCTCAGCCTAGACTTAACTCAAGTTAATGGCGACGGCAGCGTGACAACGCGCTACGAGTTGACGCCCAGAGAACGGGCGGCTTTAGAATATGCTCGTCAGAATGGAGTGCTGGTGGTGGTTGCTGCTGGCAACGACGGCGGTGTGATGTCGGTTTTGGGTCAAGCTTCTCAGGAGTTTGACAATATTATGACAGTTGGGGCTTTTGAAGGAGTGCGCCGATCGTCCTATTCCAGTTACGGCTATGGTTTGGATGCTGTAGTTGCGGAGGGGGAGAACGATTTAGATGCGCTGACGGGAACTTCTTTTGCAGCAGCGAAAGCGACTGGGATGGCGTCTGTTGTCTGGGAAAACAATCCTAAATTGAGCGATCGCCAAATCATAAATATTCTCGAACAAAGTGCGATCGATGTCAATTTACCGGGTTGGGATCGGAAAACAGGTTTTGGATTGTTGAATTTAGATAAAGCCGTGCAGTTAGCGAAGGAAACTGCACCGCAATCGAGCACTCGCGCAGAATTCGCAACACCTGAAACTTGGGGTTACGAAGGGCTCGTGAAGCCAATGGAACGAGCTACTGCCGATCGATTTAACGGCAAATCTTATGAGTGGCAACCTTACACGATTCAAGCCGGAGATAGTCTCAGCGAAATTGCCAGAGAAACAATGGGCAGCGCTGCTCCCGATTACTACAAATTCATTGCCAAACACAACAACATTTCCAATCCCAACCTAATTTCTGAAGGTCAAAAAATAGAGGTTCCTGTAGAAGTAGCGGCATCTGATGGCGGTGACAATTCGATCGAAAAGCCAGAGCAACAGTTACCTAATTCAACCTCTATCAACGGTCACAATATTGCTGGCAAATTCTATCCGGTTTACGACAAGTATCAAAGTACGATCGGCAAACCTACTTCAGATGTTACCAACTATTCAGGTAATGTCAGCTATCAACTATTTGAGCGTGGCTCGATCGTCAGCAGTTCCAAAGGAACTTTTCCAATTTACGGTGCGATCCGCCAAGAATACTTGAAAACAGGCGGATTGGATGGTAGGTTGGGAGTTCCCAAGAGCGGAGAGATCGATGGGGGTAACGGTAACAAGATTCAATACTTTGAGAACGGTCACATTTACTGGAATGGCAACAAGGCGACTGCTTACCAAGAGCCTGGTAAACCATCCAATCCTGGCGACAGCAAGCCGGGAGAAAATAGCAACAGCGGCAACACTGAAGGCGGTACAAAACCTGAAAAACCGCGAACTATTCCCAATGGCTTCGAGACTTTGCCTAGTGCAATAGGTATTGATTTTTATCGCAGAGGCTCTGACTACGTACAAGTTGTAGATCTAAGCAAAGGAGCCTCCGTCAAGTTCCTTCATGGAGAAATTACTGAGCAGGGCAACAGTCCTGAGTTTAAGACTCAAACTATTGATGAGGCATGGTCGGATTTTTCAAGAGCAAATTCGCGGGCTTTCTCTGTTACCAACGGTCAATACTTCGATCAAGGACCTTTGGATACTGTGAACAATTTTTGGTTTGGAGGCTGGTTCTGGGATACCAGCGCTCAAGTTATTCACCCTCTAAAAATTGATGGGCAAAGAGCAAGCACTGGTGCTAAAACTCAAGAGGAAGCAGACAGTCTACTCATGTTAGAGTTGTTCTCCGATCGGGCAACTATCAAAGACTACAATAGTAACACTTTCGATTCATCTTCAGCCAAAAATATTCTGGTCAGCTACGATCCTATAGAGTATGGAGCATCACGGAATACGGAACAGGGAAGAACATTCATCGGTGTTGGCGATCTTCATGATTCTGATGGGATTAATGAGAGTGTTTTACTGTTTACTTCTGACAAATCCACTCAAAATAATGCTGGTGATACTCTCAAAAATTTTGGAGCTAATAAAGTAATGATGCTAGATGGTTCGGGTTCGTCTAAATTAAATGTGAAGGGAGAAACTCTTTTGGAAGGAGACAGCAGAAAGATACCACAAACAATAGGTGTAGTAGGTGGGGTATTCGGTCCGTATTTGCCTCCGAAACCTGGATTAATGGGTATTTGAAATTATGCGATCGCTTCTAGTCGATTGCCTCAAACTCACGTTTCGATCGTTGATGCGTAGGGGTAAGGTTCGCACTACGCACCCTACATATAGTCTCTGCGCGTAAGTCCCGATCGCTCAATATCCCGAGTGCTCTAACGGCTGGATTTCAATATCTGGAGAAATCTTAATGGCTGCAATTCTGGCATTCTCAACTATCGTATTTCCCATCATTGTATTGTGTACTGCCTCAAACTTAGATTCTGCTTCCGCAATTTCTTCGTAGTGTACAATCACATGATAATATTTATTAGTTGATTCTTCAGAATCGGAAATTTCCACGGCGAGCGAATCTATATTCTGAGACTCTTCTGCTTTCTCGCGATACTCTTCGGCTAAATGTTCTAGAGCGATCGCGATCGCGTGTTCTTTCGTTTCTCCGTAAAAATTCATGGTATCATCAGGGCAATCGCTTAGAGACGATGAAATCTGACAAACATACTGCCCGTTTGATTGAGCGCAAACGTCGATCGCAATTGTACCAGTAGTGCGATCGGGATTTATTTGGGTCATCTGAACCTCCCTATCTGATGAAATAAAGTTTAGGAATTACGTGCTAACTCTATCTGTAGAAAGCGCACGGTACACCTTACACCTACTTAGGGCTTGTTTAATAAGTTGGAAAAGTAAACACTCTATGGATTGTCTGACCCACAAAAGGTTGTCAGGCGCAAAAAAAAACAGCTAAAATAGGTCTGGCTGAATAAGTTATGGGCAATCAGGAGAGCAATTGATTGGTGATTCAAGCCCTATTTACTATCTCCGTGAACGATGTAGTTGTTAGCATTTCAAGTGCGGTTAATTAAGCTTTCACAGATTTTAACACCATCGCCCTTGCTCCATCTGCCTTCATCCCCGTTCATCTGCCTTTATCTGCGGTTAAAAAAAGAGCGATCGCCCTTTATGACAAAAAGTGCGATCGCCCATTTCATTTCAATTGCTAACCAGAAATCACCTCACTCAACAGATGAGCCTGAGAACCCTCAAGCCGCGGCCCGTGAATCTGCACTACCCTAGAAGCCAAATAATTGCCCCAACGAGCCGCTTTTGTAGAGCTCAAACCATTAGTAATTCCAAACAAAACACCGCCCGCAAAAGCATCCCCAGCACCCACAGTATCGATCGCCTTTACCGGAAATCCCGCCACATCGACAATCTGTTTGTTCTCCACCACCATGCAGCCTTTATCTCCATTAGTGATAAAAGCCAAATCCGAAATCTCGCTCATTTTCCGAGCGCACTCTTCCAAAGATTCTTCCTTAAAAAAGCTCCGAACTTCATCAGCATTGCAAAAAATTACATCGCAATATTCCGAAACCACCTTGTGAAAATCATCAGCAAAGCGATCGACTAAAAAGCCATCCGAAAAAGTAAAAGCCACCTTCACACCCAGACGCTTAGACTGTTCCATCGTCTCAATGCTAGCCTTTCTCGGCTCGGGAGCATCCCAAAGATAACCCTCAACATAACTGTACTTGCAGTGACTCAGGCGATCGACATCAATATCAGTCGCCGCCAGAGTAGTAGAAACACCCAAATTAGTACACATCGTGCGTTCCGCATCCGGCGTAGTCAGCACAACACAAGTACCCGTGGGATCCTTCGACTCAGCAGCAGGATGCACGTTAAAATCAATCCCCGCCGCCAGCAAATCTTGCCGATAAAATTCCCCGTTAGTATCCTTAGCAACCTTCCCCGAATAATACGCTTTACCGCCGCTTTGAGCCAAACCAATCATCGTATTTGCCGCCGAACCTCCCGATCGCATTTGCAGCGAATTGTGCTCTAAAGCGTGCAAAATCCCCCCCTGCGTTTCCGAATTCATCAGCGTCATCCCGCCGCGATTCAGCCCGTGGCCGAGTACAAACTCATCTTCCACCAATGCTAGGATGTCTACCAGGGCATTGCCTACGCCAAACACATCCACGGAACGGGAATCTTGATTGTTTTCTGTCATCAGTAATTTTTGGTTTACACTAATTATCAACTTTATAATAAATCGACTTTAACTCAACATCTATTTTCTTTAAGTTATCTTTATCTAAATCTTCAAGCCCAAATCGATCTAATCCAAAATCCCAAATCTAAAATCGATATGACTGATACTTGTGTCCCACCTCTGATTCAGCAAATGTTGCAGCCCGGGTTTTACCCGCACGGGGTGACAGAACCAGTGCAGCTAATTCAGACTCACGCTTCCTTTGTTTTGCTGACAGGAGATTATACTTACAAAATCAAGAAACAAGTCAATTTTGGCTTTTTAGACTATTCAACCTTGGAGAAACGGCAGCATTTCTGCAACGAAGAATTGCTGCTGAACCGACGCACTGCACCGGAAATTTATCTAGAAGTTTTGCCCATTATTCAAATTGGGGATTCTTTTCGATTTGGCAGCAACTTACCTGCTATAACTCCGGCTGAAGTTGCTGTAGAATACGCACTGAGAATGCAGGAGTTTCCTCAAGATTCGCTGTTGCTTAGTTTGTTGGAGCGGGGACTGTTAACAGAGCAAATTATGGCAGACTTAGGGCGGGAAGTTGCCAAGTTTCACAGCACGGCAATTAGTAACAGCTACATTCGCACATTTGGCGAAGTCAGTCAGATTCGTACAGCAATAGAAAACAATTACCTGATTTCCCAAAAATATATCGGCGGGCCGCAGACTCAGACACAATATGAGGAAACAAAAAATTATACTAATGCGTTTTTTGCTGAAAATCAAGAGTTATTTAATCTGCGGATTGCCGATAATAAAATTCGCGAGTGCCACGGAGATTTGCACTTGCGGAATATAGCATTATGGAAAGATAAAATATTACTGTTCGACTGCATTGAATTTAACGAGCCTTTCCGCTTTGTTGATGTCATGTACGATGTGGCTTTTACAGTAATGGATTTGGAATCGCGGGGGCGCAGAGACTTAGGCAATGCTTTTCTCAATACTTACACCGAACAAACAGGGGATTGGGAAGGACTGCAACTATTGCCTTTGTATTTGAGCCGTCAAGCTTATGTTAGAGCGAAAGTAACTTCGTTAATGTTGGACGATGCCGCTATTTCAACTGCCCAAAAAGCAGAGATTTCACAGACAGCAGCTCATTACTATAAACTGGCTTGGCAATACACAAAACCATACCCGGGAAAGTTAACTTTGATGTCGGGTTTGTCGGGTTCTGGCAAAAGTACGGCAGCTCGATATTTGGCTCGCCAGACTGGGGCAATTCACATTCGCTCGGATGCGGTTCGCAAACATTTAGGCGAAATTCCTTTAAATGAACGCGGCGGGCAAGATTTGTATTCTGATAAAATGACCGCACAGACTTATGGTAGATTGTTAGAGTTGGGGATAGTGCTGGCTGACCGAGGTTGGAATGTAATTTTAGATGCAAAGTTCGATCGCCAAAAATCGAGAACCGATGCAATTAATCAGGCTCAATCCCACGGGTTGCCCCTGCAAATCATTTACTGCACCGCACCAATTGAAGTATTGCGAGAACGACTGCAACAGCGCAGGGGCGATATTGCCGACGCGACACCCGAACTATTGAGTTCGCAGCAAGCAGCTTTTGAACCTTTTACAGAATTAGAGCAAATTTCTGTAACGATTGTAGATACCGCGCAAGAGTTAGAGGTACAATTAAACGTGATTTGTGGGGAGTAGTTGCAGAGCGATCACCCTTGGCAATTTGATTGTCTGCTAATATTGTCAATATCTTTCTGTATTATTAAAAACAAAACTTACAGCTCATGCCAAAATTTACCGGAGACTCCAAGGGGTTTAGCCCCGCGCTGATATGGTTTGTGTTGTTTACCGTTGGGTTTCGCTTAGTAGGATGTACGCTGCCCCTGAGTCTGGGCCTTGGTGTCATCGGTGGCGTGGCAGCAGGTTTAATTGTCGCTTGGTGGCACAACGAATTACTACTCAACCCGAATATGAATTCCAAGGACAAAACCTCGGATGCTATCGTCAATAAAGAAGTAGTGCAAAGGGACGCCCATAAATATAGCAAAACCTCTAGGGGTGATGCTGCTACATTTTTTGGCTGGTTATCTGGACCAGAGGATCGTCGCTAGCACCGAAAATAGTTTTGAGTATTGAGTTGTAAGCTTTAAGTTAAAGAGTTCATAATTCACCACTCTATACTAAAAATTAACCTCTCCCGCCACTTAAATTACTAATTACAGATTAGCGACTAACGATCGTTCATTTCCAATTACCCATTACCGCTAACAAGCAATTTGAATTATTTGCTTAATGTTTGTATTTCTCTCGAAACTCCTGCCGCTGTTTATTTATCCTTTGGGGTTGAGTTGCCTGTTAATGATGGCGGCTTTAATCACACTTTGGAAGCGTCCCAAATGGGCTGCAGCGCCAATTGCTGCGGCTCTAATTATTTTACTCCTCGGAAGTAGCGGTTGGGTTTCAAAATCGTTAGTTCGATCGCTCGAATGGCAAAACTTACCAACCGCCGAACTCCCCCAAGCTGAAGCGATTATCGTCTTGGGTGGCGGTGTCAAAGCAGCTTTAACTCCCCGTCCTTGGGTAGAATTAGCGGAAGCGGGCGATCGAATAATCTACGGTTCCCGACTTTACCGGCAAGGCAAAGCTTCCTTGCTAATTCTCAGCGGCGGTAGAGTAGATTGGAAAGGTGGCGGGGCTCCCGAATCGGCAGACATGGCAGAAATTGCCCAAACAATGGGTGTACCGGCATCAGCAATTCTGCAAGACCCTGATTCACACAACACTTATCAAAATGCTGTCAACGTGGGGAAAATTTTAAATGCTAAAGGCATAAAAGGGCCGGTTTTGCTAGTGACATCGGCGATGCACATGACTCGATCGCTATTAATTTTCCAGCGTCAAGGAATAAAAGCAATTCCCGCACCCACAGACTTCCAGATAACGCAGCAGGATATCGCAGCATCCGAAAGAAATTGGCAAGCAGTCGCCTTGAATTTATTGCCGGATACCTATGAGTTAAACCAGTCAACTAAAGCTTTGAAAGAATACATCGGCTTAATCGTTTATCGCCTGCGGGGATGGCTTTAACAGAATTTTAGATTTGGGATTTTGGGTGGAAGAATTTAAGTAGTCTCAACCGTGAAGTCACTTCCTAAATCCAAAATTGATTCAGTGTGCTAGCTTAAAGTCAATACAGCAAATATTAAGCCACACTCGCCCCCCAAACAATCATGCTGCCCCACGAGTTGCAAAACATTGCCCCAGAACCGACTCCCGCGGCCGAAATTTTTCAGAGACACCAAATTGTCCGCGAGTTTTACGATGAAATTAAGTACCGTCAAGAACTAGAACTTCACTGTCAGTGGTATTACGCTACAGCCAAGCAACATCAGCAGGAATTGCAGAAAATGCAGGGAGATTTGAATATCTTCGGTTGGTTTAGCCGCGGACGGTCGAAAAATTAAGGGTTAAATAAAAAAGATGGTTTGTAGTAAGGAGTTTAGCCCGGCAGATCGACTAAAAGCTACAGAAAAAACTGAAGTCCTCACTACAAACTGTACAACAGCTATATGACTCCCGCCCAAAAACGAATACTTGCTTTCCGACAGGAGTCGCGACCAGCGCAAAATTTTAGACCTTAGTTCAAGATTCCAGATTCATCTGTGGAGTAAATCTAAAATCTAAAATCTAAAATCGACTGACCGGATTTGATATTGTCTTTGACCTCGGGCTTCTACTTTGGAGACAGCTAGACTTCCGAAGATATCAATTCGACCTCATCCTCTTTCAGGTGAGCTCGAAATTTTTTGTCAAATTGTACTAGAATCGGCCAATTAGCACTGACAGGTCGGCCGTGCCATTCGTGAACGATCGCCACGACTTCTCCCTCCATACCCTTAATATCAAATGGTTGACTGCGATTTTCAGGGTGGTGGTAGACAACAACAGAGTTTTTAATGCAAACGCGATCGCCAACTTTCATAGACTTATATTTAGTGTTCTCTCTTCAAAACTCTGCAAAGCCTAGGGGTGCTTAACACTTGTAGGCTTTGCCGACAGTTTTCTTATCTTCCCACAAGTAGAGCGAAAACTTAAACAAAGTTGGCGGTTCCCTGTCGGTGCTTCGATCCCCAGCCACGAGCCACGTCAGCCGAAATGTCGATCCATTCTCGGTTGAACCCGCAGGCCCGCTCGGCTTTTAAAGCTCGATCGGGCGGATTTTCAAGGGCGAGAATTGATTTGGTTTAATCGAAAAACAATCAATTTAACTGATTTAACCAACACTCAACATCAACGGCCAAGGTTTGACCCAACTCCAGCAACTGCCGGATCGAAGACAAGTCCCAGCCGGCGCCGGAACCTGCAATCCCCAAGGCAACGGCAGCGACCACACTGTCGCCCGCCGAGGCATCTTGCAGTTGCAGCCAGCCCAAACACAGAGGCACAATTTGACTGTACAGAGAATCGAAATACAGTTCCTGCGAGCGATCCAGACACAAACCCAGACTCAGCCGATCGCCCACCGCAATCAAACGCTCGATGGTGCGGATATCAGCTTCTAAGTTGACAGGCGAGCGATCCTCCATGCCCGATCCTGCTTGCAGCAGCGCCTCAAGCGATCGCCAAACCATCTTTTCCAAAATTTCCTTGACTTCGGGAACGTTCAACCGACAGCGGAGATGGCCGCTTTCAGTGGCGATCGCCTCAATTTCGGCCAGCAGCGTTTCCACGTCCTCCGTTTCCACTTCTAGGGCCTTGGCCGCCGTCAAACAGCGGTGTCCTAAAGCCACCTCAGCAGCCACCTGCAACTCTACCGGCACCGGCAACTCGTCTCGGTGGAACGCCATCATCACCCCGTAATTTTCGCGGTAAACCTGAGTGTAAAGCTGATCCAAGCGAGTCAAATTTTCCTGACTCAGCAACTGCACGATCCGGTGGCGTTCCTCAGCGAATAAATCCCGCAAGCTAAAGGACTGATCCCCAAACAGCCGCACCATTTCCAGAATCGCGTGGGACGCCGAAGCTTCTTGCATAACTCCAAACAACCGCTCTTTGAGCATAGTGTAAGACCGGCGGCTGCCAAAAGGCTGAATGCAGCAGTGGAAGTCCCAGCCGCCGAGGTGCAGCGCAGCAAACACAAAAATCTCTGTTTCCCGCGTAATTTCCGAGGTTAACTGCAATTGACCCACAGCCAGAGTCATCGATCCCATGCGCTGAATTTGGAAATCTTGCTGGTCGGCCTGATAGCAGTAAACTCGCTGTTCGCGGGGATATTTGGCAAACAGAGAACTGATCGCGTAGTGGGCGGCCACTTGTCGGAGACTAATTTGGGCTGTCACCACCAGTTGGCGGTAAACTTCTGCCCCTGTTGTGAAACAGTAAACGTTGCTGGGTACGAGGGCTAGTCGATCGACAAAATCCTTTTCTAGCTGGACACCGGTAACTTCGCCCGCCAATTCCAGCGCCCGGGCCGCGTAGCGCAGAATTTGCACGCCTTCTGGCCGCGAGATTTCTTCAAAAAACCAGCCGCAGCTAGTGAACATTAACAGGGTGTGGCGCTGCATTTCCAGCAGTCGCAGGGCGTCCACCTGTTCGGAGGCATCGAGGGGGCGCACTTGATGGCGTTCGAGGAAACTGTCAACATTAGTGGGCGATCGATCCCGGATGACCTCAATATATTCATCTCTGGCCTTCCAGGGATCGCACAACAGCTTGCGCCCCGCTTCTTCGTAAATCGGAATCAGTCGATCGCGCAGCCAATTGAGAGTATCCCGCAAAGGGCGGCGCCATTTTTGGTTCCACTCGCCACCGCCGCCGCAGCCGCAATCATCTTGCCAGCGATCGACCCCGTGAGAGCAACTCCAGGCCGTCACGGGTTTGAGTTCCACTTCCCAAGCGCTGGGATTTTGACTTAAATAATGAGCAAAATTCGTCACCGTCCAGCCGCGGCGGGGAAACTCTTCTGTGAATGCGTAAGCGAGGCATTTTTCCGTACTGCTTTTGTGGTGGCCGAAAGTTTCGCCGTCCGTCGCCACGCAGATTAATTGAGCCGGTCGGTGGTCTCCCCGTACTGCTTGACCCAACCGCCCTGCCAAGTGGTGGCTGCTGCTGAGAACGTCATTGAAGCCCATATCCCGCGAGATCGGGCCGTCGTAGAAAAAGATATCAATGTAGGGAGTGTTGGCAGGTGGGGCGTCCGAATTTTGGAAGTGCCTGCGGCCAAAATGGTGAGAGCTCAGTGGCGAGAGTTGGTGGTCAGCCATCAACCGCATTTCTGGTTTCAAATAGCAGCGGTACGGGCGAGTCGGATCGATTTGACCGCCGCCGACTTCGTGCCATTCGGAATTTTCGGCTGGTTCTCCTCCGTGGTTTTGCCCGATTAGCGGGCGGCAGCGTTCGGCTTGGGAGGGGGCTAAGACAATGAAGCGGATGCCTTCAGCGACTAAAACTTCGAGGGTGGCGTAGTCTACGGCGGTTTCGGCGAGCCACATTCCTTCGGGCTCGCGACCGAACCGGGAGCGAAAATCTGCGATCCCCCACCTAATTTGGGTGTATTTGTCTCGCTCGTTAGCCAGCGGCATGATGATGTGATTGTATACTTGGGCGATCGCGTTGCCGTGACCGTTGAGCCGCTGACAGCTTTTGCGATCGGCCTCCAGAATCCGCTGGTAGACTTCCGTGTCGTAGCGTTCGAGCCAGCTCATCAGGGTCGGCCCGATGTTGAAGCTCATATACTCGTAGTTGTTGACGATCCCCGTGACTTCGCCGCGATCGTTGAGTATGCGGGCAAAGGCGTTCGGGCGGTAACACTCAATGTCAATGCGTTCGTTCCAGTCGTGGGCGGGAGAGGCGCTGGCTTGGCGTTCGATCGCGTCCAGGTAAGGGTTTTCCCGGGGTGGCTGGTAAAAGTGACCGTGAACCGTCACGCAGACCCCAGTTGCTGCAGCCACGGTGCTTTGGGTTGCAGCCGTTACGGTTGGCGAAGACAAAGGTAGCCGATCGGATTGAGTTGTAGAAATCGAAACCATGCGAGCAAATCCTCACTCAAGTAGTTAAAGACAATAAAACCAGCCTAATTAGAAACTGAAACCTTACGCAGCAAGAGTTACAGCTAGGCATCTGTTAGGACTAAATTTGGCTGACAAGTTTTGATACATTTGTAGTATTGCGAGCAAAGCATTCGTTCCAAGATGCCAACCGTCGATCCCTGGGTTTTTTGCCAATGCTTTGCTGTTGAAAGAGTTAAAAAAGGTAGCTTTTGCTGCTTTTTGGCACTTGCGACCCATTTCGGGTTCGTGCTTGCAGGTCTGCTCGTTGAGAGTTTCATTTACCTTGCTGAATTGTAAAGTCTTATTCATTA
The DNA here is from genome assembly GCF_036701115.1 of Microcoleus sp. Pol1C5. NCBI lineage: Bacteria > Bacillati > Cyanobacteriota > Cyanophyceae > Oscillatoriales > Microcoleaceae > Microcoleus > Microcoleus sp. Pol1C5. Next base: position 84,087 of record NZ_JAUBQE010000026.1, read on the forward strand.
AATAGCAACTTTTCGCCGGAAAGATTTAATTTTTGGCAATAAATCTTGGCGGTTGTGGATATCGGTTTAATGCCCGATGGATTTATAGAATAAGAGTTCTGCCCGAGTTTCGCATCATACTTTAGGTGCTTTTTACCTAAGTTCTGAAGAAGTTATGCCAGTTGGGTTATGGCGAGGCAGATTTGCTGCAAATGTACTTTCCAGAAGAGTTGTAACACTGGTGCGGAGTCAAAAGGCAACAAAAAAGCAAAACGGTAAGTGTTATGTTTTAACTCCTGAGAGGTATGTGAGGGCGGAGGCGGAGGAGGAGGAGGGTTTGGAGGAGAAGATGCTGCATTTGACGGCGAAGTTGGAGAGGCAATTTGCCGAGAGTGCCAAGTTAGAGGCGATGATTCGGGAAAATCGGCAGAGGGTGGGTTCTGGCGGATAGTTCGTCAATTGCTGAAGATTATCATGATTTTTTGCGAGAACTTAAGGAACGTATTGTGCAATATCAAGTGCGGGCCGTACTTTCTGTAAACTGCGAATTAGTGTTGCTTTACTGGCCGATTGGACGAAATATTTTACACAGGCAACAGCAGCGAGGATGGGGAGCAAAAGTTATAGACAATTTAGTTGTTGACTTAGAAACAGCTTGGTCTGAAAGGATGTTTGCCGACGATTGAGCAGTTGGAAGCTGAGTTAGAAGCGGTGGATGTGGAAATTGAAGAGTAATGATAAGATGGGAGAGTATGAAGATAGCTGAACGCCACTGAAAAATCAGTCAAAATTTTAACATGATTAAACCAACAACAATAAGTGAACAGCTCCTTTTCAGTACCGTTCGGATAGCAGTCCAATTGTCTTCAGGTGAGGAAGCCACGGGTACTGGCTTTTTCTTCAACTTTCTAGTCGATGAGCAGACACATATACCTGCAATAATAACTAATAAGCACGTTGTGGCTGGCGCTGTAACAGGGAGTTTTCAACTGCATGAGTTAGATAAAACTATAGAAGAACCAAAGCCATCTGGCAACTTCTTTCCTGTGGATTTAGATGATTTTGAAAACCAATGGATTCCTCATCCTGACAAGGATGTAGATTTATGTGCAATGCTATTTCAACCTCTACGGAGTAAAGCTGAAATACAGGGTAAATTTATATTTAACTGCGCGATTGACAATAGTTCTATTTTATCTAAGGCTGACCTTGAAGAACTTAGTGCAGTGGAAGAAGTGCTAATGATAGGCTATCCTAACGGGTTGTGGGATGATGTTAACAATTTACCGCTTATTAGAAGAGGAACTACTGCAAATCATCCGGCTGTGGATTTTCAAGGAAGAAGCACAAATGTAATTGATGCAGCCTGTTTCCCTGGTTCTTCTGGCTCACCTGTGTTGATTGTAAATGAAGGAATTTACAGCACCAAGTCATCAATGACAGTTGTTGGGTCTAGAGTTGTGTTACTTGGTGTACTTTTTAGTGGCCCTTGCATAACCGCGCAGGGAGAAATCGTAATTGAAACAATACCTACGAGTCAACAACCTATTAGTCTGACAAGGCTGATGATCCACTTGGGATACATTGTTCAGGCAAAAGAAATAAAAGTTTTAGGAGAACACATAAAGCAGATTTTGCAGGCATCTGGGAACCTTTAATCAAGAAACAGGAATGCAAGTCAGCAACTCTAATAATCGAAAACTATTGAAGTGGACATCAACCAACAAAAAGAACAATTCAGCAACATCTACCTGCAATCCGTCACCACAGTTGCCGACTATTCCCTCTACAAACCCTTCGTAGACGATGACAGCGTAGACTGGGGAGTAGCTGCGAAAGGCGGGACAGGCCCGATTAGAGCACCTCGCTGACAATTGCAGTTAAAATCTACATCAAGAGATATCCAAGATGATAACTCCATCCGCTACCCCCTCAAGCTCAAAAACTACGACGACTTAAGAATGGATAACTTCGCCATTCCCCGAATTTTAGTTGTCGTTTTAATCCCCGAAACACCCGAAGACTGGTTAACCCAGTCGGAAACAGAACTCTGCATCAGAAACTGCGGATATTGGATCTCGCTGCGGGGAAAGCCACAAACACAAAACACAAACGCTGTCACCGTCGCCATCCCCAGAACCAACCAATTTACAGTCGCCGCCCTTCAGTCAATTATGGAGGGAATTAGCCAAGGAGTTCAACCATGAAAGTCACCGTAAAAGATAGCCAAACTCTCGAAACAATCGAACTCAATCAACTGAGAAATTACTTACAAACTCACGGCTGGCATGAAGACCAACCTTTCTTAGATAATGCCACACTTTGGCACAAACCAACAGCCGATGCAGAAGAATTTGAAATTTTGCTACCTAACCGGGAAAACCTGGGAGATTATGCAGCCCGCATCCGCGAGGCAATCCAAACGCTAGAAAACGAAGAAAATCGCCCTCAAATTGAAATTTTAAGCGAACTGCTTACCAGCATTCCCAACACGATTATTCAGGGAATTGTCATGCAAGTTCACACCCCCAACACCGACAAATTAAGTGGCGAAATTACTCTACTCGGCCTGGTAGCTGACAAATTGCGGAAAATTCAAACTTCACTCGCCGACAAAGATTATATCCTGGCGATTAAAGCTTATCAAGAACGCTTACCGATTCTCTGTAGCGGTGACTTAATCAAAGACAACAACGCCTTCATCCTCAAAAACCCCCACAACTTCACCCTCGATGAATTGTGGTAAAGCTAACAGATTTTTTCATCTATATTAAACACCTTCCAAACAGATATCGATCGCCCTAGCAAAGGCCTCCGGCGCATCCAGCATCAGCCAGTGTCCAGTATCGGGTAGCGTACTTGTCGTCAGTGTGGGACGGAGGATGTGGAGGCTGAACGGAAAAGTGTTTGAGGGAGCAATAATGGCGTGGGCCCGCGTTCCGGGGGCTGCTAGGTAGCGATCGAGAGCATCAACAGCTTCAAAGGCAAACATCCCGCGGTACATTCCACGCAGACAATCCCGTGGAGTCGCCGCCAACCAAGCGAGTATCCGATCGCGCGTCTGGGCCCTGCTTCCTGTCAGCGCCTCGTTGAAGCTGGTTTCGACAGCAGCCCGCCAATCCTCCGTCTCCAGAGCCCTCTGGTAGGGAACGATGCGTTCCTCGCGCACATCTGCAGGCACCTTGGTAAAATCTCCAGGTGGATCTGCCAGAATCAACTGCGCGATGCGGTGCGGTGCGCTGGCTGCTGTGGCGAGGGCAATACAAGCACCGAAACTGTGCCCGACGATCGCCACTCGATCGAGTCCCAGCCCATCCAGTACCGCCAAAACATCCGCTGCACAGGAGGCGGGCGCATAGTTGCCGTCCTCCGGCGGTGCAGAATCACCGTGTCCCCGCATATCAAGGGCGATCGCGCGTCGGGTACGGGCGACACGGGCAAGCTGCGCCTCCCAGATGTTCGCAGAAACCGCCATACCGTGCACGAACACCACCGGCAGCAGTTCCGACTCCCCAGCGGTGACAGGGGGGCTGGCTTCGATGATGTGAATAGTGCCGATCGGTCCTTTGATAGTTGTCGATCGCATACAATTTTCTCCTAATTGTGAATTTCCTCTTTTCACACAACCAATTTTACCTCTGTTACTCCTTGGCGCAATTCATACTGTCCTTTTACCCAAAATTGTTTAATTTTTTCACCCAAAAACGGAGCCGTTTGCATCATTAATAAACGCAATAATCCATTTTTTCGCAGTTGTTCGCCTTTCCACGCTTCTTGTGCTTGAAGTTGTTGGGCGCGAATAATTTCGGGTTCGCGTTCTGCCTGAATCCGCGATAATGCTAAGTCAATATCCTGGGAATTAGCCCCTGCTTTCAGTAAAGGTACAAGGTGATTGGCGGCAACAATTACATCGCGCAAAGCCATGTTAATTCCTTGAGCGCGAACCGGAGACATGGGATGTGCAGCATCCCCCAAAAGTATGATTCCTGGTCGATGCCAACGCGGACAGCGACCAACCACAACAGATAATCGCATCGGAGATTCGATCGTATCGGCACAGTTGCGGAAATGTTCTGCCATCCACGCAGGAGATAGCGATGCGAAAGTTTCTGCCCAGTCTGTGTGTTTCCGATCGGTTTTGTCATCGGCAGATAGCACCCAAGCCAGATGAAGTTTTCCTGATTCTGCCCCATGAAAGACACTAAATCCGCTACCGCCATTCAGGATTGAATAAAATACATTATCCGCCACAAACCGAGGATGAGCGGCAAGTTTAAACCACAGAACATCTATACTATTCTGCTGTTTTACTAACTCTAATTCTGCACGTTGTCGTACAACCGAGTTTCTACCATCTGTACCAATCACAAGTGCAGCAGGAATCTCTCGCCCATCTCCTAGCTTTACACCCGCAATGCGATCGTCGCTGTAGAGTAAATCTTTTACGGGAACACCTGAGATAAATTCAAACTCTGGATGCAACTGAGCTTCTGAAATTAGTGTTTCTAGCAAAGGCGGTTGCGATACCAGCGTACAAGGCCGATTTGACCCCATTGGCTCATCAACTCGAAATAGTTGCCGATCGCCCACAACGAACTCCCAGGAATCAATTTGTCGGTGTGGAACGCCTTCTAGCATAGTGGATAAGCCCATTTGTGCGATCGCATCCAATCCGCTGGGCATTAACGCTTCACCGCGAAACACTCGGTAGGAATCTTTTGCAGCCTCAACCAAGGTTACGGCAATACCTCGTTTGACCAGCAGTAAGGCAAGTGCCGCACCAGTTGGCCCCGATCCCACAATTACAACTTGCGTCATTGCCCTTCCCCATTGCTTTTTAATGTATTTCCCCGCTTAATTTCCATCCTAAGAAATAAAGCACTGCCGCAGCTCTTCATCAAGTAGCTTTCTCCACTGTAAATCTGATTTCTTGCCCGTATGATAGTTCCAGCGTATGACCGTCCGGGTCTCGCAAAAAAGCCCAGTAGCCGATCGGATATCCAGAATCTTTTGGTTCTTCAAGCAGTACGCCTTCTTGACGTGCATTGTCGCAGAGAGAATCCATGTATTCGCGGCTTTTGCAACCTACTCCGAGGTGTGCAAAGGGAGACAGAACGGGATGTACGGAGTCTGTTTGAATTAGCACAATTACAAAAGGGCGAGTGCGGTCAGAAAGCCAGACCACAGCAACACCAGTTTCTGCATCAATGCGGCGGTGAACGACCTGCATTCCAGCATACTTAGAGTAGAATTCGATAGTGCGATCGACATCAGAAACGGGCAGTGCGATGTGTGTGAGACCGATATCACTCATGGGTTATGTTGCTCCAGTCATATTAGGCTTAACATCAATAATTGCCACTTCCAATCTCATAAATTTAATGAGACTATCGCCACTTATACCAATTTTTTATGAGGCCCCGTAGAATCCGATCCCCCCTAGCCCCCCGCGTCCGGGGGGGGGACAAGAGTCCGATCTTTCGTCCCCCGACTATCAGGGAGATGCGAGGGGGATCGAGATATGTGCAACTTCACATTAAATTGGTATAACCGCTCGTAACTGTCCATCGTTTTGCTGCCTAGTATTTGTAAGCAGCAAAACCTGAGCGGAACCAAGACGATTTACCTCTCAAGGTAGATGTCGGTTAATCCTGCCTTTGAGATACTCCCTATGAAATGTAACTATTTATACTCATGCCGCATCTTTTGTTGGTAGACGACGAAGCCCCACTCTGTGAAAGCCTTGCTTACTCACTGAGAAAGGAAGGCTATGAGGTCACTACAGCACCAGATGGACACAGCGCGATCAAACAATTCCACAAGCAAGTACCCGATATCATTCTGCTCGATCTGATGATGCCAGAAGTTGATGGGATGGAAGTGTGTTGGCGTATCCGGGCTTTTTCTAATGTGCCTATACTGATGCTAACGGCTAAAGACCAAGATATGGATAAAGTGTTGGGCTTAGAGGCAGGGGCAGATGATTATGTGACCAAACCCTTCAATACGCAGGAATTGCTCGCACGGATTAAAGCTTTGCTGCGTCGCCATCATCCAGAAACTGCTTAAAAGCGGTTAAGGCATCCTTCAAGGGTTTGATAGCTCGGTTGGCTCAATCCGTGACCAATGGCGCTAGGTTAGGATCACTTGCAACGGATACACCATTTATACCAGCCATGTTTGAGCGGATGAAACTTTTTGCCCAAGACTCCTTCACGAGCAGATGGTTAGCATCTTTTCGGTGGAATTCAATCCACACGAAGCTCTTGTTTACCTATCTACTCCTGATCGTCTTAGGAACCTCGCTTATGTCTGGTTACATCCTATGGACGTTTTATGCCTATTTCATGCAGTCTCGTCAGACAGATTTAGAAAACTGGGCAACAGCACTGAGCGAGAGCGTTGCAGATGCCCTCGAAGAAAAAGATACGCAACGGGTGCAGACCACTGTTCGGCGCTATGGGGCACCCGCCAATATCACACTCCGTGTCTTTGATGCCCAAGGTTCGCTGCTAGCCACCTCTAACCCTCAAACAGATCGACAAATCACCAATTGGCTGCTCATACCTGGCGTTTCAGAAGCACTACACGGTCATTCGGTGCAGGGCATGGCTAAAGGGGTTTTATCAACGGACGATCGCCTCTATATTGTCAAACCGATGACTCGCAACGGTCAGATGTTGGGGATATTACGCATCTCGATTACTTTAGAACAGTTTCAGAAACAGTTTGTAAGGGTGATCTGGACAATTTTAGCCGCCCTTGGCATTACCATTCTTCTCTGTACCTTGGTCAGCGATCGATTAGCCCGGAGTCTCTCTAAACCCATTGAGGTGATGCGAAACTTTGCGATTCGTGTGGGTAGAGGACAGTTTGATGACAAACTCGTGATTCGTCAAAGCAATGAACTAGACCAACTCGCAACGGAACTGAATCGTATGAGTGAACGGTTGAAATCATTGGACAACGAACGCAGAGCCTTCCTAGCGAATGTTTCCCATGAACTGCGGACCCCTGTGAGTAATGTTCAGGTCACCATTGATGCGCTGGAGCGTGGCGCTGTGGATGAGCCGGAGTTGCGCGATCGCTTTTTTCAAACCATTAAAGAGGAGACGAAGCGACTTTCGGGCTTGATTCACGATTTGCTCGATTTAGGACGCTTAGAAGCAGGTGTCACGCTATTAGAAATCCAAGCCATTGCCTTAGAAAGTGTCATCAGCCGTGCGATTAGAGCAATGGAAGTTCGTATGCAGGCTAAAAACGTGACTGTAGAAGTTGATGTTGCTGACCTTCGGATTATGGGCGATTCGGAACGCTTATTACAGGCTTTTTTGAATCTCTTAGACAATGCGATTAAGTATTCTACCCCCAATGCTTGTATTTTCATTGCTGCCTCTGGCAACAAGCAACAGGCTCTGATTTCAATTCGAGACCAGGGAAGCGGCATTCCTGAAACCGATTTACCTCGCATTTTTGAACAGTTTTACACCACGAGCCGCTCTAGTAAGAATGGGGTTGGTCTGGGTCTAGCGATTGCCAGACGCATTATTGAAGCGCATGGAGGCAGTATTACAGCCAATAGTAAACCCGGTCAAGGGGCTGTATTCACCCTTTCTCTACCCTTAGAATCATAAGTAGTTGAGCCCATTGTCTAGTTCCGTGTCACTTCTTCCACCTGACTCACAGCAGTATTAGTCAAATGGATAGGAAAACCCGACTCTGCCAAATCAGACAATCTAGATTTAATTATCTTTTTATTTAAAGAAAAATGTTGTGCTAATTCTTTGTCAGGACATTTGCATTTTTTATAATTATTTAGTAGTCTCTAATACCAATTTAATGTGAAGTGGCACATATCTCGATCCCCCTCGCATCTCCCTGATAGTCGGGGGACGAAAGATCGGACTCTTGTCCCCCCCGGACACGGAGGGCTAGGGGGGATCGGATTCTACGGGGCCTCATAAAAAATTGGTATTAGCCGCATTCAGATCCATTGCTTTAATGAAACCATCTTTTCCGTCCATGTACCCTTGAATATTATCAGGGTATTTTTGGGCAAGTTTTCTCTTTAGTTCGCTGTATTGCTGCGCGTTTTCAGGATGGGAAATCATATAATCTCGAAACGCTAAGTGGCGCTCTATTTGCGGTGAAGCCACTTCAAATGTGTGAATGTGGTGTGTTCTAATCCCTGCTTCATTACCCTTGCGAAAAAAACGACGACCGGATATCCCAAACTCACCCATTGCTTGATAACCTAATGCCTCTATTTCTGAACTCTGTGTATCGATTTTTATAATATCTTTAACCTCAACTAACATATCGATTATCGGCTTTGCATGAATTTGTGCAATGGCTGTGCTACCAATGTGATGTATAGCAACCACATTGTCCCTAAGTGCAAGTGCAATCAGTTTTGACTCAGTTTCAAAGGCGCTGTGCCAATTTGGATCGTGCGGGACGACTTCTACTTTGAAAAAACCTACTTTTATTGACATGGCTGATAATTATTTGCTTTCTTTGTCATCTCATTGATTTACGATCGCATTTAACTGAAACAGATTTTATTAGGCATCATTTTTTACGGGTTGCGCCCAAAGCTCTTAAACATACGGACAACGGGGAGGAACTGACTGTTTGGGAGAGAAATTTCAAACCGCTCAATCACCTGATAGTCAAATTTTGTGTAAAATGGCTCTCCCGCCAGCGTCGCAATCATCTCAACTTCCTTAAATCCAGCACGCTCAGCAGCCTGTTCGCATACTCGCATAATCTGGTTTCCAATTCCTCGACGCGCCCATGCTGGATGAACAAAGAATGCACGAATCTTTGCCGAGTCGCTGTCTGGGTTGAGCAGGCTGTCTTCTGGATTATTTTTGCCTGAATCACCTCCATAAAGCGTTTTACGCTTACTCCAACCACCGCAACCAACAATTTGGTGATTGTTCTCAGCAACAAAGTATGTTTGGTCTAGAATCAGTTGAGTATCAACCCCAAAAACTGTGCCCAGTGCGCCTTCAATCTGCTCTGAACTATAGTAGCCTGCTTGCAAAGCTCTGGCAGAACCAGGAATTAAAGTTGTCAGCTTAGGAATGTCTTCTAAGGAAGCTAATCGAATACAAAAATCCATTGAACCGATCGGCTAAAGAAATCCCTCTCTTAGTTTGTCACATCCGTGAAAGCCGCAATGCAGCGATCGCCCGTAAGTGGCGAAGCCCTCGAAGAAGATCGCCCACCCCCAGCTTTAAGCCCACATCCAAATATCGAACCCTCCCCCTTTGTTAAACATTGTGGCAGGCTATGATTGACGGTTGGCAGCTTTTGAGAATCTAAATGCTAAACACAAATACAATAATTTCCAGTCTGCTGTTATTTATCCCGGTTTCCATCGCCGGACACTTTCTCGGCTGGGAATCCTCCACAATCTTCATCACTTCGGCTTTAGCCATCATCCCCCTAGCCGCCTGGATGGGGACGGCCACCGAAGAAATCGCCGTCGTCCTCGGTGCCAATTTGGGGGGTTTGCTGAACGCTACCTTCGGAAATGCCACGGAACTAATTATCGGCATTGTCGCCCTCAACGCCGGACTAATAGATGTTGTCAAGGCCAGCATCACCGGTTCAATTATGAGCAACCTGCTGCTGGTGATGGGATTGGCGATGCTGCTGGGCGGCTTGCGCTACAAAGAACAAGATTTTCAGCCGACAGTCGCGCGGTTGAATGCTTCAGCGATGAACTTAGCCGTGATTGCCATTTTGGTGCCAACTGCAGTTAATGCCACCTCTATTGGCATCCCTCCAGCAACTATGCAGAACCTCTCTAGCGCTGTTGCTGTAGTGCTGATTGTCGTCTACGTGCTGACGCTGCTGTTTTCGATGAAAACCCACAGTTATCTGTACGATGCAGGGGTAGCAGAAATAGAAATGCTTGAAGAATTAGCCGAAAGTAACTTAGCACCAGACAGTCCTGACCACAAAGTCAATCTGCCGCTGTGGATTGGGGTGCTGTTGGCCTGTACCCTGATGGTAGCTGTCGAGTCGGAACTGTTGGTGGGTACTCTGGAAGAAGCGACGGCGCGTTTGGGGCTGACATCACTGTTTACCGGGGTGATTTTAGTGCCGATTATTGGCAATGCTGCCGAACATACGACGGCGGTGACGGTGGCGATGAAAAATAAAATGGATTTGTCGGTTTCTGTGGCCGTGGGTTCGAGTTTGCAAATTGCTTTGTTTGTGGCCCCGGTGTTGGTTTTGGCAGGTTTTGTCTTGGGCAAACCGATGGATTTGAATTTTAACCCGTTTGAACTTGTAGCGGTTGCGGTGTCGGTGCTGATCGCCAATTCTATCAGTTCTGACGGCAATTCTAACTGGCTAGAAGGTACTTTGCTGTTGGCAGCTTATACGGTTTTGGCGCTGGCGTTCTACTTCCATCCGGTAATTGAGGGACTTGTTTAAAAGGCTTTCTTCTGCTGAAGGTAGAGGGTAGAGGGAAGAAGGCTGAAGGCAGATTTTTTCACAACCCCATTCCCCCACTCCCCTACTCTCACTTCTTTCTTCGAGAGTGGTGGTTGCGATCGTACAATTGAAATGTGGGTGCTCTCTCGTTATTAGTTCTGTTCTGTTTGTACATTATGTGCTGCGATCAGGGATTTGTGACCTCGATCGGCTGTGACAAACAACAAAACCTTTGGCCTCAACCCGATCGTTAGCTCCCAGTGCCCCCGGTTATACAAAAACACGGGATGCTGAAGTCAAGCGAGATAAAGCCTCCCTTGACTTCAGAGACGCTGCAAGATTTCAATCAAGGGTGCTCATGAGTCTTTTACTAGGTGTGCTACGATCGTCATAAGTTGAAAATTGAGTCTAACTAGACAAAGTAAAACCTCGTACTCTTATTTTTGAGTACGTCGTTCTACAAACACGGTGTTGCCGTCTAGGAAAACTCGTATTTGAACAAAAACCGAACTAGATAAAGAGGACTAATCAAATACGGTATGCCATACCGGAATTAACGATTTTAGAGAAGAGACCTCTAATGCGGCTTGAGTAATCTTGTCAAGGCAAGTAACGCAAGCTGAATCAAAAATCTCACTCACCAAGAGTGCACAGAGGTTAATCTAATCGCTTAATACTTGATTAAACTTCCTCCGAGCTGCTGATGACAAGCATATTGACAGAGGCGCAGTTTTGTGCAAAATTCTCAGAATAATGCCCAAAATAGGCAGGAAAAATTTTCTGGAAGAGTAAACGACGGTCGATTTAAAACTGACCAGCCTATAAAAAGGTCGAGCGGGATACCACGATTCGTTAAATTGGTTGAAAATAATGGTTAAACAATGGCTAAAAGCTTCCACAATAATAAATAGTTGTACAAACTTCAAAAATAGGGTGCTGCTCCACCCGAATTTACGCCTGTGGACAAGTAAGAGCCGACTCTCTTGGCAGAAGCAGGAATCAGACCCTCTAGAAAATACTTCTAGTTGAATGGTGAAGCTTAGATAAGTTTAGCCAAGTTTTGTATAGCAGTGTCAAAGTAAAACTTGATAGAGCAACCTCAATCAGGGTTATGTGGCTTCTGTGAGTTATTGCCTCAATCCCAAATGCCCGAATCCCTCCGATCCAGCCAACTCTGGCAAATCCGTGTGTATCCACTGCGGGTCTGAACTTTTGTTGCAAGGTCGATATCGGTTAGTCGCGCCTCTCGGAGGCGGCGGCTTTGGCAGAACATTTGAAGTGGACGACAACGGCTCCCGAAGAGTGCTCAAAGTCCTGCTCAAAGAACATCCCAAAGCTGTAGAACTGTTTAAGCAAGAAGCCGACGTATTGGTCAGGCTCAGACATCCAGGTATTCCAAAAGTCGATCGCGACGGTTATTTTACATTTACGCCAGCTCACAGCACAGAGTCTTTTCACTGTCTGGTGATGGAGAAAATTGCTGGGGCCAATTTGCAAGATTGGCTGAAACACCGGGGCCGCCCGATTAGTCAAGAACAAGCTGTAAACTGGCTCAAACAACTGTCGGAAATTTTAGACCAAGTTCACCGCCTCAACTATTTCCATCGCGATATCAAGCCGCACAATATTATGTGCAAGCCGAACGGGCAGTTAGTGCTGATTGACTTCGGGACGGCTCGGGAAGTGTCGGCGACTTATTTCGCTAAGGTGGGCCAGGGGCAAAATGTGACTGGTATTGTTTCCCCGGGCTACACGCCGCCGGAACAAACTAATGGCAAGGCTGTTCCGCAGTCAGATTTTTTTGCTCTGGGGCGCACTTTTGTTTATTTGCTGACTGGAAAGCCGCCGACTGCCTTTCCAGAGAACCCGCGCACGGGCAGATTAATGTGGCGCAAAGGAGCTCCTCAGGTTTCCGACGCAGTGGCTAATGTAATCGATTATCTGATGGCGCCTTTTCCGGGAAATCGACCTCAAAGTCCGCAGATGGTTTTGCAGTGCTTGGAGGAAATTAATCTAGATGGCGCGGAAAGTCAGTTGCCGACTCAGTTGCCGACGACGGGGCAAACTAAACTTCGCGCAACTTCCGGGCCGTCTGATGCCAAGAAGCAGACTTCTGTAAACCGCCTCAGACCTCTGAATTCGGGATTGAACAAAACCGAGAAAGATGTTTTTGATTGGAAAAAGAAGTTGCTGGCGGGCACGGCTGTTTTGATGGTGAGTATTGGCGCGTCTCAAATTTACGGTTCGCTGCGTTACGGGGTGTTTCCGGCAAACCCGGTGTGGCTCCTTTCTACTTTACCTAGCACTCATTTTTTGCAAAGAAGTTTGGATAATGTCGGGAGTGTAAATGCGATCGCCCTGTCCCCTGACGGTCAAACTTTGGTGAGCTCAAGCTTTGGGACGATTAAAATTTGGAATGTGAGGACGGGACGCCTGTTGCGGACTCTCAATTCGGTGCATTCTCAAAAATCGGTCAACACGCTGGCGGTGAGCCCGGACAGCTCGATTTTGGCCAGCGGCGGCGGCGACAAGAATGTGATCCTCTGGGATTTGAAGAGGGGGCGACGGATGCGGACGATTCCCGCTCACACAGCCGCCGTCAAAGCGATCGCTTTTAGCAGGGACGGTCAAACTCTGGCTAGCGGCAGCGATGACAAAACTATTCGCTTGTGGAATGTCAGAACCGGCAGCAGGTTGCGGACTTTGAGCGGCCACGCCGGAGGAGTAAACGCCATCGCTTTGAGCAGGGACGGTAAAACTCTGGCTAGCGGCAGCCAGGACAAGACTCTGCGTTTGTGGAATCTCGGTACCGGAGAAGTCAGAAGAATTATCACAGGTCACGGGGGCCCGGTTAATGCTGTGGCTTTTAGCCCGAACGGGAAAATTGTGGCTAGCGCTAGCACCGACAATACGATCCGTTTGTCGAACGTGCAAGACGGGAAGCGCACCCGCACTTTTAAAGGGAATTCGAGCTCGGTGAGGACGATCGCCTTTAGCCCGGACAGTCGCACTTTGATCAGCGGCGGCGGAGATATTATAGTTTGGGATTTGAAGACCGGAAAAGAAAGAAACACTCTTTCTGGTCACAGTCAGTTTGTGAGTTCTGTTGCTATTGCCAGAGATAGCAAGACTTTTGTGACCGGCAGTCCCGATCGCACTATTAAGATTTGGCGAATGCCATAGTCCTACTATTTTAGATTTTAGATTTTAGATTGAAGAGTCGAGGCGATCGAGAAATCCCATCCCGACTCCGACGTGGAAGTCTGGGCATTGCCCGTCCTACAGACGACCGGAGCAGTCGTTCCCCTGATTGCCTGCAGAGTCAACAGAGACGCGAGTGCTGGTATTGGTTAATAAGTCGCGCACGAAGATGTCGGTGCTATCGTTACTGTCTCCAGGCACAAGGTTGGAGGCCTCAGATTGAAAAGCCACAAACCGCCCGTCACCGGAGATGGAGGGGTAGAAGGAAAAACCGTTCCCAGGATTGCCTGCTGAGCCAACAGAGACGCGGGTGGTGGTGTTGGTTAACAAGTCGTGTACAAAGGTGTCGATGGTATTATTAGTGTCTCCAGGCGCGAGGTTGGGGTCAGAAGAATTAAACGCCACAAGCCGCCCGTCGGCGGAGATGGAGGGATCGGCGGATAGGCCGAACGCCTGATTGCCTGCTGAGTCAACTCAGACGCGAGTAATCGTCATAAACCCTGACATTTAAGAGTACAAGTTTGGATCTCCCGTGCGGTTGATTGATATCATTCAATAAGCAGCTTTCAAAGTCAATTCATAAAATTCATAACCTTGACTTTATAAAAGTCATATTTATCAACAAATGTTACCAAGAGTAGACAAAATAGCCAAACTCATATAAATTGAGCGAGCGAATGATACTTCCTCCAGAATTCATGAATTTTTCTGTATTGCAAAATCTAATAACTAATTCCCCGCCCGTTTTTGGCAAATTCATCAACAGTTTGCTGCGATAATTCATGAACAGCCATCGCTTGCAATACATCAAAAGGCAATGTCAAATGATGGGCGCCAGCTAACAAAGTCTTTACCGCTTCTTCCGGCGATTTAATGCTAGCTGCCAAAATCTCAGTATTAGTTCTGTGCAACACATTTGCCATATCCCGCACTAAGGCAAAACCGTCTCCTAGGAGTCGGGTGGCGCGATTCACATAGGCGATCGCATATTTAGCCCCCGCTTCTGCTGAGACAACTGCTTGTGATGCGCTGTATATCGCCGTCACCGCGCAAGGAATGGACGGTGACAAATGCGCTACTGCTTGGAAACCCGCAGCCGTTGCTGGAACTTTCAACACTGTTTGCTGTCCAATTAATTCAAAAGCAGCTTTTCCTTCTGCTACCATGCCATCAACATCAGATGCCATTAGCTGATAATACACTTCCCCAGGAATCAGTTGTGCCAGTTGTTTAAGGGTTTGCTCAGGAGATAACTCGCTTTTTGCCAAAAGTGTCGGATTAGTAGTAATTCCCGCTATCCATCCGAACTTGCTGGCCCGTGCGGCTTCCGCTACAATTGCAGTATCAACATAAATTGCCATCGGCTCTACACCTTCAGTTTGTTAATAATTTCCAGACGGTTGCTTGCAGATTGATATAAATCCGAGCGAAATTAATTGTTAATCTTTAACAATATCAGAATCTCGGAAATATTACTGTTAAGTAAATATAACACTTCAGTGATGTGCATCATCGCTAGTAGTGCATCAGTTTTGAGTTTAACAGGACTTAGGCTCAGAAATCCCGTTTATTACCAAAAATTGGTGGAGGACGACCTATCGGTGAATAAATCGCCTTTCTGAGGAAAATTGGCTAAGTGCTATTTAAGATAGCTCATAACTGAAATCAAAACTTTTAAGTCAGTTGGTACCTGCGATTGTCGGGTAAGAAAAACTTGACTCCCCAAATCCCGGATACAAAGAAATTACATTTGTAGTAAGGGTTATGTATGCAATAACTCCAGGAGGTGACTCAGAAAATGACCGAAGAAAAAAATCAGCAGCCACAAGTCAGCCTTGAGACATCTTCTGAACAACCTCAGTTTGAAAAGTCAGCACAAACCGCTGAAGAATTCTCGATAAATCTTAAGTCTGAAACTCTGTCTCAAACGGTTGAAAATAACGCCGAAGAACGTTTGAAGGCTCTAGGTCGCTTAATGATGGTGAGCCTAACTTGGTCCCTGGCGGGGCTTTCCAAACGCGAGTAAGTTATGGAACACTACCGCAACGAGCGAGTTATAATTTGTGAGTTGTGTTGTAAGTTTTGTTTAACTCAAAACTTACAACTCCCGGACTTACATGATGTCCGGTTAGTTGTAAGAAAACCCGTTTTTAGTGAAGACTTTAGTCCTTAAAGCAAGGACTAAAGTTTTCAACAAAGCACTCATAACTTTTCTTTGATTCCTTCAAACGGTCCCAAAAAAGTCGGTTCTGGACGGGTAACGCGCACTTCCCAAAGCGCTTTGAGGACGGCCAAAAATTCGCGGAACCTGTAGCGAATCATGCCCTTTTGGCGAAATTTGCCCCAATCCGGAGTTCCTAAACCGATCGCCTCTACGCCCAACTGGCGGCAGGTATAAACAGCGCGGGGTAAGTGAAAGTTTTGGGTAACTAAAACAGCCTGGGTTATGCCAAAAATCTCTTTAGCCCGGTAGCAACTTTCATAGGTGCTAAATCCGGCATAATCGAGAATGATATTATTAGTCGGTACGCCCTGTGCTTCCGCGTACTCCTGCATTGCTTGGACTTCGTTGTAATCGACGCTGCTATTGTCTCCTGTCATCAAAAGTTGGTCCACTCGCCCCGCTTTGTACAAATCGACGGCTGCTTGCACTCGATCGGCTAACATTGGGCTTGGAGTGCCATCTTCCCAAACTCCGGCCCCAAAAACTATAGCGATGGGTTCTGCCGGCACGTTAGCTATATCGCTGTAGCGGTAGTTGCTGGTAACAAGCCTGACGTAGTAGTTGAGGGCTAGGGGTGCGATCGCTGAGGTTAATATTAACAGCCCGATGGCAAGACGCCATTGAAATATAAAGGATTTAGGCAACATAAATTCAAGTTATCTTCCTATATAATTACACGAACAGGCATCTTCGCGGGTCTAAAAATTGTCTAGTTACCGAATTTACATTATATTAAAAAAAATATGATTCAACAACAGCCCAACTTTGAATTGCTGGAATCATTTTTATGGGAACCCAAAAACGGCTATTTTTTGCTAGACAGACATCTTCAAAGATTAGAGCGATCGGCTGATTATTTTAATTTTCCCCTATCACTAACAGAAGCAAGCAAAGCTTTACAAGCATTAAGTATGACTTGCGGGTCAGTCAAACAAAAAATACGGTTAACAATATCTTGTGAGGGAAACATAACATTACAAGCTCAGACACTAGATAGCGGTATCTTAAAAATCGGTGCATCTGTGGGAATTGCCCGCAAACCGATCGATTCTCAAAACCCATTTCTTTACCACAAGACAACTTACCGATTGCCTTATACAATGGCTTTGGAGTCGCAGCCCGAATATCAGGATGTCTTTCTGTGGAATCAAGATGGAGTTATCACCGAATCCACGATCGCCAATATCGCGATCGATACACCCGCAGGTCTAATCACACCTCCCCTCAAGTGCGGTTTATTACCGGGGACGTTTCGTTCTAAACTTTTAGAGGAGGGAAAAATTAGAGAAGAATTAATTACTTTAGATGATTTGCACAGTACCCAAACTCTATTTCTCATTAACTCCGTTAGGGGTTGGATACGCCTCAAAAAAGAGGCAAACCGAGATGTTTGGAAAGTTGTAAGTAATGGCTGATATAACGCTTTTAATGGATTTTAGTAGGGTGCGAACTGTGTACCTTACTACTACAGATAGTGCCACAAGTGACTCGTTGCGTAAATCCTGAAAGTGTTAACCCTAGTGCAATCTATTATGAAACAAATACAACCTTGGCATTGGCGAAAGCTTCCCCTAAATCAGCGCAGCGGATCTGAGATTTTTCAAACTTTATTTCTAGGTAAAACCCCCGACAGTGCAAGCTCAATATCGGATTGTTTTCCCCGCGATATGGCGGTTCTGCTAGAAAGTCCAGTTACATCTTCTACTAACTTGGCACGATATTCTATTTGTGCAGGTTCTCCCCGGATAATTGATGGTCAATCTCAGCTATGGACACCGCCAGTCGGTGAAATTTTACCTTTTTTGCGCGCTCTCTTGGACTCTCAAAAGCAAAATTTACCAGTGAATGTACCGCCGGAAATTCCTTTTAGTGGGGGTTGGTTGGGATGGCTGGGTTATGATTTAGCATGGGAAATCGAACACCTGCCCCAACTCAATACCGATCCGCTTCCTTTCCCGGTTAGCTGTTGGTACGAACCAGAATCTTTTGCGGTTTTAGACCGTCAAACGCAAATTCTCTGGTTGGCTGCGAGTCAACCTTCTCACCTCGACGTTATGCAGCATCAAGTAGAGCAAACCGATCGAGAAATAATCGAGAATAATTTACCGGAAACTTATCAACAAAATTCCGCTACTCCTATTTTTCAACTCTCTCAGAGTGAGTATAAAGAAATAGTGCGAAAAGCTCAGAAGTATATTCATGCGGGCGATATTTTTCAGGCTAATTTATCTCTGCGGTTTGAAGCCCGTACAGATTGCAGTAGTTGGTCAATTTACCGCGCTTTGCAACGTATCAATCCTTCGCCTTTTGCAAGTTATTGGCAAACTCCGTGGGGGGCGATAGTTAGTTGTTCGCCGGAAAGACTGGTTCAATTATTAGGAAAAAAAGTGGATACTAGACCGATCGCGGGAACGAGACCGCGAGCTTTAACCTGCATTCAAGATGAGAAGTTAGCACAGGAATTAATAGAGAATATCAAAGAAAGAGCCGAACATATTATGTTAGTTGACTTAGAACGCAACGATATCGGGAGAGTGTGTGAATGGGGGTCAGTAAAAGTTAACGAATTTCTGACCATTGAACGCTACAGTCACGTGATGCACCTTGTCAGTAATGTTATCGGTACATTAAGAGGAGATTGCGACGCGATCGACTTAATTCGAGGGGTATTTCCGGGCGGTACGATTACAGGTTGTCCGAAAGTGCGCTGTCTGGAAATCATCGAAGAATTGGAACCCGTGAAGCGCAATTTATTTTACGGTTCCTGCGGTTATTTGGACTGGCGCGGCAACCTGGATTTAAATATTTTGATTCGCACCCTTTTATATGCACCAAAAAGTGACGGTACGACCGGGGGAGTTGTTTGGGGACAAGTGGGTGCGGGGATTGTTGCTGATAGCGATCCAGAAAGGGAATGGCAGGAGTCGCTGCATAAAGCTCAAGCTCAAGTTAATGCTTTGAAATTAGCGGAAATATTTGATTAGATGCGTCTTATCTCAAGGGAGATTTTAAGATTATTGAAAATTTCGATTGCCGATTTACTTTAGATGTAATACGGATTAAAATTGCGGGGAAAAATAAAAACTTTGTAGTATTAAGGTTAGGAAAATGTTGGTATGGTATTGCGATGATAGTTTTTTGGGAGTCATACACAGTAATGATAAGCTGTTACGCATTTAAATTGGAAATTAGGGACAGGCTAGAAGCCCGTCCCACAAGAGTTTTATTTATTTTTGACACACAGTTTAAATGTAGAACAGCTTATCGTTTTCTTATGCAATAATTATAGTGATGTACAAAGTTAAAAATAGCCCCCATATGGTGCAAGCAGTTTTTTTGAGAAAGACAAGGTTGTACGAATCAAACGAGAAATTCGCTGCCGTAAAGTATTATTAAGTCTTTCAATATGACTGGTTTTTCCCGATTCTTTGCCTACAGGTCGATGTCTTTTAAAAGGTAGCACTTCTGAATACAGCACTTTGCTTAACGATTAGGTACAATAGTAGAGGTGATAAGAAAGAGAAAAATGAAACCCTACTCCCTAG
>NZ_JAUBQE010000147.1:0-1370 GCF_036701115.1 Microcoleus sp. Pol1C5
ATGGGGCTACACACAATTCAAAGAAGGAAATTAACTGGCAAAGGCATTAAGCCTCACGGAGCAGTGCAATGGGACTTGATATATCTGTGGTTGTATGGAGTAGTATAACCTCAAACATGAGAGGGATTTTTTTATGAATTTACGCATCTAGACGAGCCGTGTGTTTTGAGAAGTTTTTGGAGCTATTTGCCACTGCTTATCCCGATGATTTGCATATAATTCAACTAGACAATGGAGGATTTCATAGTTCATTGAACCTAAGTATACCAGAAAACGTGATTTTACTGTTTCAACCGGCTTATAGTCCGGAAGTGAATCCAATAGAAAGGCTGTGGGGGTATATCAAGGAACAATTGAAATGGTTGAGATTTAAGGGTATAGAAGAATTGAGAGAGACAGTGCAAAAAGAGTTAAAAAAGCTGACTAACGAAGTGATTGCTTCTTTGACTGGATATCCATTCATATTAGAGGGTTTATCTGTAGCAGGAATGTAGGAAAACGGTATAAGACTATCTTGATAGAGCGCCATCTTTCTGTTTAAAAGTGAAAAATCATAAAAGCGGTAGAGTCTGTCTGTTGGGGATATCGTAGTTCTATTTTCCTCAGACTCGACCAATAAAAGTGTATACTTACAATAGTTCGGACAGTATTTATATAGCCCAATGGCTTATGCTCGCTTGACTTTGAGCCACTGTGGATAATTAAATCAATGTCAGCTCTACCCCTGAGTTACATTTAATTCGACTTTTTTATGCTCCTTGCCCCGCGTAAGCTTGTAGTATCGTTCCAAAAACTGTGCGGAGTATTTATTGATACTTAGTTACAAGAGTCAATGTCTAAGATGGAGTAATCCAGAGGAGTACCGCAGTGGATTTGACAAACCGAATTTCTGGATATGATCTAGTTGAACAATTATACTGCGGTTCGAGAACCATAGTTTATCGAGCCATCCGAGAAACAGATCGGCTTCCAGTTGTCATTAAACTATTAAATCGAGACTATCCCAGTTTCAGCGAATTGCTGCAATTCCGCAACCAGTACACCATCGCCAAAAACCTAAGTCTGCCGGGAGTTATTAAACCCTACAATTTGGAATCCTATCGCCACAGCTATGCCCTAGTAATGGAGGATTTTGGCGGTATTTCTCTACGAGACTACGCCCAAGAACGCAAGCTGACTCTAGCAGAAATTTTGGAAATTGCCATTCAAATAACTGACATCCTTGACGGACTGTACCGAAACCGAGTCATTCATAAAGATATTAAGCCAGCTAACGTCCTCATACATCCCGACACTAAACAAATTAAACTCATAGACTTTAGCATCGCCTCCCTACTGCCGAGAGAAACTCAAGAAATTCAAAATCCCAA
>NZ_JAUBQE010000148.1:0-1339 GCF_036701115.1 Microcoleus sp. Pol1C5
CGGAGTTTCTGGCTCTAATTGAATCGTAGTTGCAGCTTCCAGAAGTTTTTTGATTAATTGTTGCTCAATCACAGATTTCCGAGTGCTTTCACTATTATTACAACCTTTCCCACTATGTCGGCATCCATAATAGTGATATTTCGTCAAGCCATCTTTAGACGTGCGTGTTTTGGAGATAGATTTGCAATAGCAGGCACCACAAAACACTAAACCACTCTGATAAGCATAATCTCCATAGACATCTGGCAAAGCGAGATTCTTATTAAAGTTCTGGGAGCTCATCCCCTGCTTAAATTCAATAATTCTTTGAATCTCTGCTACCTCTTCTTGCGTAATTAAACGATGCTGAGGATGAGTATTTTCATGGATTTGCCATTGGCTTCGATCTGTTTCCTTAGTCTTTCCTTTGGCCCCCGTGATCTTTTTATTGTAAGCTGAGTGTCCTTGCAAAACAGGATTTAAGAGCCACTTTCTCAAGCCACTTGATGTCCAATTGAGAATGCTATCATGCCCATTTTTTTTTGTTGGAGATTTTGTGATTCCATATTTGGCGTAAATGATTCTGATCGCCCGGCTTAATCCTTTTTGCTGGATGGAAATGTCGATACAGTCTCTGGCAATCTGTTTCACAGTTAGACTGGGCAACTGTGAAACTTCTAATTCCCCGCTGCAAAGTTTTAAATAATTAGCAGGTCGTTCATTGAGAAGGCATAAAAAAGGACGTTCATCCAAAACATATTGCTCTCCTTTGACTTGATAGCCGAAAGGATAAGAACCGCAAGCTTTTCCCTCTTTTCTGCGATGATTATTTCCATGCCGCACTCGTTCCGAAATTTGATCAGTTTCTAGTTCAGCAAGGCAAGCTAAAAGATTGGCCATGAACTTCCCTTGGGAAGTATTTAAGTCGATCTTTTGATCCAGACTTCTGAGGTTGACCCCAAATTCCAAGCACAACTGAGCTATTTCTGCAAACTTAACAGTAGAGCGAGCAAGCCGGTCGATACGAGTCACAATAATTTCCTTGACTTCTCCAGCTTCAATCAATTTAGTCAGCTTTTTTAACTGAATGCGATCGTTTTTCTGACCAGATTGAACATCCGTAAGGATTTTCATCGCTCCAGCTTCTTTGAGGCGAGCTTCCTGCTGCTCCAAAGCATGAGAGTTTTGGGCTTGCTCCCGAGTGGAGACTCGCGCGTAACCGAGAATTATCAAGGGTTCAGGCATAGTTTTTCCTAAGCTTTTACAATTAGTCTACCGAACTATTTGTGCATCTCCAAGAGGTCTTGGAGATGCACAAATACGAGTCATTTTTCCCCATAAAAATCCCTTTCCACCTAGA
>NZ_JAUBQE010000149.1:0-1339 GCF_036701115.1 Microcoleus sp. Pol1C5
CTTTATTATTTAAATTTGGCATACTGCACCTACTAATAGCTAAAAAAAGACAAGGATTTCCCTGTTTCGCGACTTGCATCGGAAACACTTTCTCAAGGTTGTAGTAACCATAACTGTTTTTTGATAAAATCTCTGTAAATTTTTCTTTATAAACCCCTATTTAATTAAAGTTTTGATAAAGTTGGGAACTTCTATTAAGTAATATTGCGGATTAGCCAGTGCAAGGTTGCGAATTCAACATAAAAACACTTCAATAGCAAGTATCATTATACTTAAATATTTTAGTTCCCCTGCCGAGTATGGGCAGGAGAATGTAGGAGGAGAGGCTCGGAGGTTTAGTAGCAGAGTTAAAGAGAATTGTGGAAGACGCTGTGTCACATCTTTGCCGAGTTCTTTTGATACAATTGTGGAAGCGTCTGGATTAGAAGTGGGAACATTTTCTAGTATGCTTTTGCACTTGGAATTGTTGGGATTAGTTTCTCTGAGACAGGGGTTAAAGACCCCTGTCGTACTCTCGGAATCACGAGTTGATCGGAATGTCTGAATCCGTGACAGAAACCCGAAATTGCTCTTAAATCAATCCGAAATTAACGGCACTAATATTGCTAGCCGAAACACCACTGAGAAAAGCTAAAATCTCCCCTGTTTGTGCCAACCGGATTAAAGTTGCACCGCTATCTTGACTAATCGCCAATTGCGAGAAACTCAACCCGTTACCGAATACTAACAAATCTTTACCGACTTCAAAATCAGTAATCGTATCAGTACCGGAATTCGTAGAGAGTAGGAACTTATCTACTCCCATTCCTCCTACCAAAGTATCAATTCCCAAACCGCCATTGAGTAAATCATCTCCCTTACCTCCGTAAAGAATATCATTACCATCATCGCCGTTCACAAAGTCAGCACCGCGGTTGCCAAATAAGACATCATCACCGCTACTTCCCAGGATTGTATCGCTACCTTTGCCACCGAAAATAGTGTCATTCCCCAGACTTCCATTGAGGGAATCATTGCCCCTCATGCCCATCAACACATTATTCGCGCTGTCGCCCGTCAGGATATCGTCGCCATTTGTACCGAGAATTGAATTGGGAGAATTGCTGCCCAAATCTGCATCGCCGCTGACAACAGGAGTGGCAATCCCAGCAGGCAATATCACAGCTTCAATTCTGCTATCTAAAGCAGTACCAGTATTGTCAGCAACTAGCTGGGAAATTGGTTTATTTCCCGTACCAACTTCTTTGAAGTCTTGAGTAGTTGGGCCCAAGGCTACTTGTTGGAGGCGGGCAAGTGATTCAGGAATTGATGTTGCTGTTGGGTTGGAGACAGCCGCATC
>NZ_JAUBQE010000027.1:0-101090 GCF_036701115.1 Microcoleus sp. Pol1C5
TCCTGGCACATCTTTAGATGAACTCATCTGTGCCTACTGCGCTCAATAGTGTCTCTTTTTTATTTGAAATGACTATAATCTCCAACGATCTTTCTGGAAGCACTTCCGTCGGCTGTATTTTTCAAAATTGACCACGAATCGCGATCGTGACATGGCTTTCGGAGTATTTCTACTCAAATCTCACCGACTGATCGACTCTTCCTTCCCACCCCAACTGTGTGTGTGCCAGTTGAGGGTGCGGAATGTGGGTTTTATGAATAAATATTAAAAGAAATTGAGAGATGCCGTTCTCACTTATATCTAGTATTATTGTATAACTCATCTATCCGCCGACATAGATTTTCTTGAATAATCCTTAATCCAGGGAATAGCCAGCCATGAATTTCACCGGATCAACCCATTCCAGTACCTTAGTCTTCATTGATTCTAACGTTACCGATATTAATCATCTGCTCACGGGTCTTGCTTCTAATACCGAAGTGATTACCCTCGATACAACCCAGGATGGAATTGAACAAATTACCCAAGCGCTCTCAGAACGAAAAAATATTGACAGCATTCAAATCGTTTCTCACGGTGCAGACGGACAGCTACAACTCGGCGCAACAACATTAACCTCAGAAACCTTAAACACTTATACTCAGCAGTTGAGCCAGTGGGGGCAAGCACTGAACCCCGATGGAAATATTCTACTTTTAGGCTGTAATGTCGCCGCCTCTGACAGCGGAAAAGCCTTTGTACAACAGTTAAGCCAGATCACAGGCGCCCATATTGCCGCCTCCGATGACCAGACCGGAAATGCGAACCTCGGTGGAGACTGGCTATTAGAATATGCAACCGGGTTAATTGACGCGCCTCTCGCTTTTCAACTCGCAGCAATGGAAGCTTACGAAGGCGTACTCGCGAACTTTTCAGTTAGCACCCCCGATGGATTAAGAAATGCCCTAGAAGCCGATAATCAAGCGAAGAATAACTTTGAAGCCGATCAAATTACTTTAACAGGTAATATTAGCGGATTTACTGAATCCTTTGCCATCGATCTTCAGGATGGTGAACCTTTATCTATTATTGGAAACGGTCGTACTATTGATGGCGGGAATAACACTCAACTCTTTAATATTGTCAGTGGAAAAGTGGTTCTCTCTAACCTTACCCTTCAAAATGGTTTAGTCAAGGGAGGAGATGGTGCTGGTGGCGGTGGCGGTGGTTTAGGTGCGGGTGGTGCTTTGTTTGTCAGTGGTGGGAACGTCACCGTTGAGAGTGTCACCTTTAATAATAACCAAGCCAGAGGCGGAAACTCTCCTAACGGCGCTGGTGCTGGTGGTGGCTCTGACAACGCAGGACAACCAGGAGGCAGTGGCGGAAAGCTAAATAATGGGTTGGAAACTCCTGGTGCTGGCGGTCAGGGTGGTGATACACACGGGGGGGAAAACCGTGGCGACGCTCAAGCCAAGCAATTTGGGGGAGCGGGTAGTTTTGGCACAGGTGGCGGAGGTGCTGGTGGTGGGGGTGGAGACGGTGCAGATCCTGTGTTCGACCAAGATGCGGGTCGAAATGGTGGTAACGGAGGTCAAGGAGGATTTGGCGGTGGCGGTGGTGGTGGCGGTGGTGGTGGACGGGATGATGGAGATGGGTTTGGTGGTGATGCTGACAGACATGGTTACAGAGGAGCCGGAGGTCAAGCTGGAGAATTTGGAGGCAATGGCGGGGGTGATGGGGGAGAATTTCAAGACGGCGCTCAAGGTGGCGGCGGTGCTGGTTTAGGCGGAGCCATTTTCGCCAACGAGGGTGCATCGTTAAGCTTAATTAATGCAACGTTTAATAATAACCGTGCTGAGGGAGGTACGGGAGCGAATAACGGTCAAGGTCAAGGGGGGGCAATTTTTGCCAGAACGGGTGCTGTTGTTAATACGGTGAATGTGAATTATAGTGGGAATTTTGCTTCATCAGGTAGTAATAATGGATACGGAAATATTGGTAATCTCACCCTTCCGACATTATCAGTTTCTAATTTAACTAACCCTGCTGAATTCAATACAAACGGAGCATTCCAACTAACACTTGATCGAGCGTTTTTTAACGATATTACCGTTAATTATAATATTGCTGGAACGGCAACCAAAGACACAGATTATACGATTCCCCAAACCATTGTTATTCCGGCGGGTCAAACAGTTGCTGAAATTCCTGTCACCGTAAAAGACGATATCGGCTTTGATCCGAATGAAACGATTCTTTTAACCCTAGCAGCAGGAAGCCCAAATTTTTATACCATTGGCGCTGCTAATAGTGCCACACTAACCCTGAATGACAACGAACCAGAAGTTAGTATCACCGCCGGAACCACTCCAAAAGAAGCGGCTGAAGTTTCTGGAACCTTTAATATTAACTTAACCCAACCTGCTCCGGATGGAGGGTTGGAAATTCAATATACAGTTGCAGGAACGGCTAGCAAAGATGACTACACTGCCACATTAAATGGTAATGTAATTCCTTCAGGTTCTCTGATTATTCCGGCGGGAGCCACTACAGCGTCAGTTAATCTTAAACCCGTTGATGATAGTTTGATAGAAGGGGAAGAAACGCTAAAATTTACGCTGATTGAACCCTCGGATTTAGAAAAATATGCGGTTAAAGATGATGCAACCGAAGCAACTTTATCAATCACCGATAACGAAAAACTACCCATTGTTAAACTCGGAAAAATTGGCAACCCGTCAGAACAAGGACCAACTTCGGGCAGTTTTAGCATCTTTTTAGCCGATCCAGAAACAGGCGAACCGTTAAAAAATTCCCCGTTAAAAAGCGATGGACAAGCTTTAGAATTAGAAGTTTCCTATGAAATTAGCGGAACTGCAAATAACGGAGCCGATTATTCTGAGATCTTAACGTCTCCGATTACCATTCCCGCCGGAAAAACGAGCGCCGCTTTACCTGTAGAAACCTTAGAAGATCTGATTGATGAAAACGATGAAACCGTTACAATTACCCTCAAAGATGTTAAACCCGAGGGTGCCATTTATACGATTGACACGACCCCTGCAACCTTAAATCTAACGGATAATGATACGGTGGGAATTACCGTTTCTCCGATTAACGGTTCTACCCATGAACAGGGAGGAGAAGCTGGTTTTACCGTCCAACTGAATAGTCAACCCGAACAACCTGTTACCTTCAATTTTACCAGTTCTGACACCACAGAAGGACAACTTCCAACCCCATCAATTACCTTTGATAGTAGTAATTGGAATCCACTTCAAACGGTTAAAGTGAAAGGCGTTGATGATAGTGAAAGAGATGGCGAGCAAAGCTATTCGATTCAAACCACAATTAGCAGCGATGATGTTAATTATAGTACACTTAGCCTAGCAGGTATTCCCGTCATAAATATTGACGACGAAACCGAAAACGTTTTAATTTCTCAGTCCAATGGAAGCACAGAAATTAGCGAAGCAGGTGCAACCGATAGCTTTGAAGTGGTCTTAACGGGTTTTCCAATTAATGATATTGTTGTTAACGTGACCCCAGATTCACAAACGGATCTTGGTAACGGACTCGGACAACCGCTCGCCTTAAATTTCACCCCAGAAACTGCCAGTACCCCGCAAACTGTCACCGTTAAAGCTGTTGATGATGATGTTGTAGAAGGCAAACATCAAAGCAAAATTAGCTATATTGCCAATAGTATCGATCCGCTTTATGCAGGTTTAAAAGGGGAAATAAACGCTGCGATCGCAGATAATGATAGTCCAACCGTTAGCGTTAAATCGGCTGGAAATGGAAGTGAACAAAGCATCGTTCCTGGTATTTTCCAGCTAACCTTAGATCATCCCGCACCCAGCGAAGGATTAACCGTTAATTACACGATTTTAGGGGTGGCAACGCCAGGGGGAGATTATAAAGCCGTTGGTTTAAATACAGCTTCAAAAACAGGGTCAGTTTATATTGCACCCGGACAAACCGGAGCTAATCTAAATATTACCCCAATTCAAGATTTAATCACCGAAATAGGCGGAGAAAGCGTCACCGTTCAATTAGAAACAGGTGCAGGATATAACATCGGAACAGCCACACCAGTTAACGTTCTGATCACCGATGATGATGTGCCAGGGGTGCGAGTTTTAGAAACTGGAAATGGGACTCAAGTGGTTGAACAAAATGCCACTCCACCGACTATTAATAAAGCCGACACTTATCAAATTTCCCTCACCAGTTCCCCAGCCGTCGGTGAAATTGTTACCATTACACTGAATTATAATGCTGCCAATTTACAACTCCTCGACGCGAACCAAAATCCCATTACCGAAATTACATTTGACTCCACCAACTGGAATCAATCTAAAACGATTACCGTTGTCGGTTTAAATGATAATCAACCCGGAACCCTTGAACAACTGATTACCCACAGTACCAGCAGCACCGATCCAACTTCTTCCTATAATACTGGCTTAGAAATTGATGGGAAACTCCTTCCTAATGTCACCGTTGCGATTACTGAACCGACTTATAATTCTGCGGAAATTGCCGACGGATTAGGGTTACTTCTTGAACGCATTGCCGAAAGTTTGCGGCAAATGTTTAAAGATACCAGCGTTCCAATAATTGGTTCTCTGAGTGGTTCTGAACCCGCATTTATTGACACCATCAAAAATAATATTGTCAATGCGGTTAAAAGTACCGCTAACCTCACACAAGACAAGTTAAAAACGTTACTCACCGACCAATTAAAGACCATTTTTCCCGATGTAAACGTGATTTCATCGGCTCTCCCAGAAGACGTTTCGTTTAGTATTGATTTGGGGAAACGTTACGCTACCGCAGCCAATTTATCGAAAGATTTTGGTTTACCGGGTTTGGGTTTAGAAGTCGAGGGTCAAGCGGAAGCAAGTTTTGAATACGATTTAGACTTAAAGTTTGGCTATCATCAAGATTTTGGCTTCTATGTTGACACCGCAGGAACCAAACTTTCAGCCGATGCGTTGGTGGGTTTAAACGATAACTTTAATGCGAAGGCGACCTTGGGTTTCCTTGAATTAAATGTTGCAAATGGCGCTGAAGATAAAGTGAATGGGGGAACTAAAAAAACTCAAGCCTCACTAGACGCTAAATTTGCATTGAAAGATATTGATCTAAATGCAGAAGGAGGTTTAATTGCAGATTCTGGGGATGGAAACCGACTCACGTTAACCGAATTAAAAGGATTTAATCAACTTCGTCAAAACAATCAAGTTACCCTTGAAAATCTGTTTGACCTCGATATTGAAGCAGGCGCTCAAGTCGGATTAAATGCTAAAACGACTATTCTCGGAAGTTCTGCCATTCCTTCCTTTAATTTCGAGGTAGCGGGACAATTTGATATCCTCAAAGTAGACGGTTTTAAAGTCACTGGCCCCCAAACCCCGCAAATTGATTTTCAAAATGTTGCGATCGATATTGGCAGCTTTGTGAGCAACTTTGCCAAACCGATTTTAGAACAAGTTGATAAAGTTTTGCAACCGTTTCGGCCTCTCGTTGATGTTCTAATTCAAGATACTAAATTACTATCTAAATTAGGATTAGAGGAAGTCTTTGATAAGAAATGGCCGATTCCCAATGGGGGAGATGATCAGGTTTCAACCTTAGAATTAGCGGATGTTATTTTAAAGGTTTTAGGGAACGAACTTCCGCCAAAAGTGTATCAGTTTTTAGATACATTCATCAAGGTTGATAACTTCGTCAAGCAAGTTAATAGTTTGCCGGCGGGTGAAACCATTCTCATTCCCCTCGGTAATTTTAAATTGCCTAAATGGCAGGATTTAAGCAAACTGAGTGAGAGTGAAGTTGATACGATCGCCCAAAATACAACAAGCTTGAGAGCAGATTTTGAGCAAATCTTCCAGACGGCAACGGATAGTGCTAAAAAGCAAGCGGCAGAATATTTGAAAGGATTAACCGCCGATCTGTCCTTACCCAGTCTTGAATCTGTTCTCGCGCTTCAGCAAAACGTTAATCTGCTCGAAACTGAACTCAATAACCTTCTCCAAACCACCCCGGATAGTGCGAAAAAACAAGCGATTCAATTCCTAACAGATTTTGCAGATCGCCTACCCTCATCGCAATTTGGTGATTTTAGCAAGCTTAATTTAAGCGAGATTGAGCAACAAGCCAACGATGTTAAAACCGAACTGGATAAAATTATCCAAAATCCCAGTAGTTCTAGTCAAAAAGCAACTACTGAATTTACGAAAAATTTCACTTATGGTGATGGGAATACCGCCTCTCTTTTTGATATTCCCCTACTCAAAGATCCGAAAAAAGCGATCGGTTTATTGTTAGGTCAAGATGTCCCTTTATTTACCTTTGATGTTCCTGAAGTTGCCTTTAATGTCGGGGTGCGACAAACCTTCCCCATTTATGGCCCAATTCGGGGTTTACTGGAAGGTAAATTTGGTGCTTCCGCCGACTTTGCTATTGGTATGGATACCTTCGGTTTGCGGCAGTGGAAAGCGAAAGATTTTGCCGCTAATCAAGCGTATCGCATCCTTGATGGGTTCTATATTAGCGATCGCGAAAAGCCGGATGGTACGGGTGCAGATGTGGCAGAAATTAAGCTCACTGCCACCGTTGCAGCAGGCGCAGGTATCGATATTGTCGTCGCTTCTGGTTATCTCAAAGGCGGAGTTGAAGGGTTATTTAACCTCGATTTAGTTGATAAAGGTGAAGCCAATAAAACCGATGATGGTCGCATTCATGCGATCTCTGAAATTGTTCCTCGTTTTGATGATTTGTTAAGTTTAATCGGAGAAGTTAACGCCTTTCTTGGTGCAGAAGTTACGCTATTTGGTGAAACCGTTTATGATAAGCATTTTGCCACCTTTAACTTAGCAAAATTCAAAATCGGGAACAGCAGTATCGGAAAAGTACAGGATGGTTATATTTCGGGAGGCAAGGTTTTCTTAGATGCTAATTTTAACGGCATTCAAGATTTTGCTGATCTCAATAGTAACGGAATTCGCGATTTTGAGGATCTCAATAATAACGGAATTCACGATACTTATTCCGCACCCGATCTCGATACCGGAGAAATCGTTCAACTGCTCGAAGTTTTCAGCGAACCCTTTAGCGAACCCAGTACAATTACCAGTCCTGATGGTAGCTACGATCTCAATATTTTCAATCATTTTGATACGAATGGCAATGGAAATATTGATGCCGATGAAGGTCGAATGATTGTGATTAATGGAGTTGATACCTCGACCTTCCTCCCCCAAATTGTTCCTCTTACAACCACCCCCAAAGCAACCATTGCTTCACCCCTAACGTTGCTCGCTTCCCAAGGTTTAACCCCTGATTTTGACGGAGCTACAACTCAAGTTAAAAATGCGTTTAGTCTGCCGTCCGCGTTAGATTTATTAACGGATATTCCGACGGATGTAGACATTAAAGTTCTGGGGTTACAGGTAAAACTTCAGAATCTGATTATGGCAGCAACCCGAAGCCTTTCCGAAGCACCGTTTATCGGCTTACAAATTGATTCAGCCGAGGTTAAAAATCAAGCGGGTTTACTGTATCTGGATCGCAACGGTAACGATCAGTTTGCTACCGAAGAACCTGAAGTCATTAGCGATCCGGCTAATGGTGGAATTCGTTTTCTCGATCTGGATGGTAATGAACAATTAGATAGTGGAGAAGTCTCTTCTCCCGTTGCAACCGCCGGAATTGCTAAAGCTGTATTCCAAACCGTTGCCACTTTAATTCAGAACGGAGAAACACCCAACTTAAGTGATGAAACGGTTGTTAAAACGTTGCTAGAAAATGCTATTTCTGGTTTAACTCAACAAGACCCAAATTTAACTCTGGATGCCGATATTTTAACCGCAACAGTTGCAGAAATTATCGGGAAGAATCAAAGCGTTGATAGCATTCTCGCCAATACGGCTTTGGATGAAGCTACTGCTCGTCAGCAAATCGTCAAACCTTGGGTTTTCTTTGATGCGAATTATAATAAAGTTCAAGATGCAAACGAACTCTTCGCTTATCAAGCCAGTGATGGGACGAATGAGTTAGAAATTCCCGTTGCTCAATTTGATGCAAATGGCAATGGTCGCCTCGATCCGAATGAAGGAGAAACCCTCGAAGTTGAAGCTTTTGAATCAGTCGAATTAGCAACAGGTTACTCGCAGCTTGTGACGAATCCGTTTGAAACTTTAGTTCGATTATTAGCTGAACCTGTTGATCCCGAAGCTGCACAAACCCAAGTTAAAACGGCTTTAGGGCTTCCTAATGTTGATCTCTATAACTTTGACCCGCTCAAAGCAATTGCAGAAGGGAATCCAGACGGTTTAATTGTCTTCAGCAAACAAGCGCAAATTTATAATACGTTGGTGCAATTAAGCCAGTTTCTCAGTAGTTCTAGCGGTGAAGCGACCAATCGCATTTTAGAAGAACTCACGAAACAGATTAACCAACCGCATGTAACGCTAAATTTGAGTGATCCAACCCCAATTCAAGCACTCATTCAGGTGATTAATCCTAATATTTCGGCAAATACGGCGGCGGGTGTTGCGAATATTATTGTTGCTGGAAATATCCGCATTGAGCAATTAGTTTCCGACTCACCTCTGAACTTGGTTCAAAAAGCAACAGAAATTGCGAAAGTTCAGCAGGTTCTTCAAGGAAAAACAGCCACCGATTTACAAAAAGTGGGAGCAGGAACGTTATCCATTGAACAAGCGATCGCGGCTCATACGGATGAAGCTCTTAATACTCAAATTCAAGCTTCAACCGCTCAAGATCCAACTTTCCAACTCGATCTAATCAATAATAATCCAACGGCTGAAGCTGATGCTAATATCACAACCTTGGAAGATACTCCAATCACAATTAATCTGCTGGAAAATGACACAGAGACTGATAGTGGTGACTCCCTAACAGTAACAATGGTTGGCAGTTTAGCGATTGACGATGGGGGACAAATTACAGCCATTCTGCCAGAAACAAGCCAAGGTGGGACGTTAGAAGTGAGCGAGGATGGAAAATCAATTACCTATACTCCTGCTGTTAATTATTTTGGTGAAGATAGCTTCTTTTACCTGATTAAAGATAGTAAAGGCAGTGTTGCGAATGCGGAAGTGGCAATCAATGTTACGTCCGTTAACGATGCTCCTGAACGGATCACCGAAACTCCTGATCAGTTGAATGTTCAGCAGGGTCAGCCATTTACCCTCGATGTCTCTCCTAACTTTAGTGACCCCGATGGCGATGTGTTGGTGTTTTCAGCCGCCGGACTTCCAACTGGCTTGAATATTGATCCGGTAACGGGCATCATTAGCGGTACTCCCACTGTTGGCACTGTTAGTCCGTTAGCGATGGGCTTCGCCCAGCCGGAGGCTATCGCAGTTACGGCAACTGATACCAGTGGAGCAACCGTTAGCGATCAGTTCGACTTGAGCGTTAACGCGCTTCCTCAGCCGACGTTGCAACCTACACCGCAACCCACACCGCAACCCACACCGCAACCCACACCTGAGCCAACGCCTCAACCGACGTTGCAACCTACACCGCAACCCACACCTGCATCAACACCTGCACCAACCCCCGCACCAACCCCCGCACCAACACCCGCACCAACACCCGCACCAACCTTACCAACCCCTGCACCAACGCCTGCACCAACGCCTGCACCAACGCCTGCACCAACGCCTGCACCACCCTTACCAACGCCTGGGGAAACACCGACACCGACGCTAACACCATCGATAACACCAACAACCAACAACATCCCTAACGATGATTGCATCTGCGATGACATTGCTTATCCCAACTTAAACCAACCGAATAGGGTTGAAAACACCATACAGGGTGTATCGTCCATTCAAATAGGCACTGCCCAAAACGAGGAATTTCTCGGCACTAACAACGGCAATATATTCGATGCCAAATCAGGGAATGACAACTTATATGGTGAAGCCAGCAACGACATCTTTAATGGCAACCAAGGCAACGACTTCATCACTGGAGGCAAAGGTGACGACATCCTCTATGGAGATGAAGGAAACGACATCGTTCTTGGCGAAGTGGGCAACGATTTAATCTTCGGAGGCAAAGGCAATGACTTGTTACATGGCCGCGAAGGTATTGACATCATTTATGGCAACAAAGATGATGACTTCATCGATGGTGGCAAGGATAATGACACCTTATATGGAGGCAAAGGTAACGACATTTTGCTTGGCAGTCAAGGTGATGACAATCTGTTTGGACAGCAGGGAAATGATACCATCTGTGGCGGTGAAGGTAATGACTTAATCAACGGTGATGAAGGAGCAGATATCCTGGGAGGGTGTGCCGGAAATGATACTCTGTTCGGAGGCCTAGATAACGATACTCTCACAGGTGGCAAAGGCTCCGATCTCCTTGATGGAGGCATGGGCAATGATAGTTTGATAGGCGGTAGTGGCAATGATATCTTTGCCTTAAAAGCGGGTCTTGGATTTGATATCATCGCTGATTTTACCATCGGTCAAGACTTGATTGGATTAAGCGGAGGTTTGAGTTTTGGTCAGTTAGCAATAACTCAAAATACTCAGGGAACTCTCATCAAGAATATCTTGACAGGAGAGGAGTTAGGCGTGATGGTTGGAGTGAGTGCGAATGCGATAACATCGGCTAATTTCCGGTTGATTTAGGAAAGGAAGGAAAGTGCGAGAGCCCATTTGATCCAAAAGGGATCTCGCACTTGACCCAAAAGTCGAGATCCAAATGTGATCGCACTTGAGAAGCCCGACTTCTGTAAGCCGTTGGGCTTCTCGCCTTCATGCTCAACCTTTTCTAAGTCCTGCTACAGATAGAGACTCTAAAATAAATTCCCATCCCGTCAAAGAAGCAATAACTTCCAACCTCAACTTATTTAACTCTTTTTGCTGAGCAATGCTCTCAACTCTTCTATTTGGTCACATCTCAACTGTCAAGAACCTAAAATCTGAAATTATTTGACCAGAAAGGGCGACCGATATTCTGTTCGCTGTCGCATAGCGTGCGATCGCGCTTGCCGACAAATCACAAGAACCAGAATCCTCAACTAATCTCAAAGTTAGTTCTTTACCGCAATTGCTCATGGGTAGCCAATCTACAGCCAAAACTATGTTTCTCCTCGCCTCTATGGTGGGCTGGCTTATCGTTGGTGCATCTTTGATGTATCTTTTTCCGGTCGTCGCAGATTGGTTAATATCCGACGCTCGCACCCATCTATGGATGCAGACCCTCAGCCGTAGCGGTTACAATCCTATGCTGGCTTGGGTAGGAGGAGGCATCACTCTGGTTATTACCGTGTCGGGGTATATCCTCTGGCATCAGAGGTTTGAAGGCAAGATTTAGAGCGATGGTCACAGATCGATTTTGGAGCGATCGAGTTCTGAGTTCAAAGAAGTGTGGGAGGCATGAGCGGTGAGGCGTAAAAAAAGCCTCCCAAGACGACTATCATAATTTTAGATATTTATAAGTGCTGGTTTGATATACAGTGCTTACTTTTTGGAAAACAGCGAGTGCTATATTTCTGAAACTTTGGGCTTCTGTAAAGCAAGATAGTATTAATGAATCTGAATTGGCAACACTTATTAAATTCTCAGTGATTTAGTCTTTAAGTTTCTGCTAGATTGCCTTTAGGTCTTAATAAGAGCATGGATAGTAGAGATTGAAAGCTTAAATTTTATTACAATATGCTTTCCAGCTTATCTACGTTACCTTAATTCTTTTCTCATTTGATGAAAATTAGGCGTAATAACCTCCCATTCTTTCACCGGGTAGGGCTATGTCCTTGATTTTATAAAGCTTTTGATGGGGTTGTCACCCCGTCAGCTACCAAACAAAAATTATTGTCATCACAATGAAATGAATCCTACCGAGACAAAGAATATGACGCGAAACGAAGCAATGCGACGAATTGACCGGGCAGCCCAGGAAAATTGGAAGAAACTGGATTTGTCGGGGTTGGACTTGGAGGAAGTGCCCTCGGAAATTGGCAAATGTACGCAGCTTGAGACGTTCGTGTTAATGGAATTCCAGTTCATGCCATTCCAAGAAAAAGGGAAAGAAAGGGGAAAACGGCTAACTAAGTTTCCTGATGCTGTTCTTCAATTAACCAACTTAAAAATACTTAACCTCCATGGCAATGAGATAACCTCCATCCCAGAGGCTATAGGGCAACTGTCCAATCTTACACTGCTTGAACTCGGTCTGAATCAGATTACCTCCATCCCAGAAAACATCAGGCAACTGTCCAATCTGACACTGCTCTACCTCGGGCACAATCAAATAACCAAAATCCCAAAAACCATCGGGCAACTGTCCAATCTGACAGTGCTCTACCTCCATGACAATCAGATTACTTCCATCCCAGAAACCATCGGGCAACTATCCAATCTGATATGGCTTGACCTCAGTCACAATCAAATAACCAAAGTCCCAGATGCAATCTGGCAAATGTCCAATCTTACACAGCTTGACCTCAGTCACAATCAAATAACCAAAGTCCCGGATGCAATCGGGCAACTGTCGGATCTGACACGCCTCTACCTCGCTAACAATCAAATAACCGAAATACCAGAGGTACTCAAGCAAATGTCGAATCAAATCAAGGTTGATTTAGATAACAATCCAATTACCCCAATCCAAAAGGCTATTGAGCTGCTATCCGATTATACACAGTAACCTGATAGCATTGACTTTATTCAACAAATCCGCATATCCTGACCCAGGGCTTAAAACTGCTACAGATTCATCAGTATCTAAGCATTTCCTCGCCTAACCTTACTCCTCACTAGCTAGAAAAACCCATTGGATGGAAACCAGAACGAGACGATGAATTCAGTCCCTTAATAATTTCTCGAACTTTTACAAAATCTTCTTTGTCCAAAATCTCTACATGAGCCTCAATTCTGAAAATATCATCAAGTCTTTCTTTGTCATTTTCTATAACTTTTAATATCTTCACAACCTTACTTGCAAACGAAAAGCATTCGTCACCGTCGTGAAGAATCAGCTCAATGTCATCCCCTACTTGTAAGCCCAAATTAAAATTGTACTTAGCAACTTGCTTCGACCAATTGATTTGTTCTTTTTCTACGTCTTTTTCTTCAAAAAGGGAAGGAATCATTACAAAATACTGAAACATACAGCTCGCTCCTAAATATATTAAAATAGTTTAGCTGTGAACTTATTTTCTTTTATAGTATTTAAGATTTATTTAATTATTTACGTCAGGAAAAATTATAGAAAATAAGAGTTTTATTTTTAATCAACTCTACGGGTAGCACTTCCAAGTCCTAGATAGGGAAATAAGCGTTTCCCCGCCTATATTGTTAGTGGCACACCCGCTCTGTCACGGCGGAAATTGTAGAATTAGGTGCTGAGTATTGGCACGGGTTTTGACAATCTTAGGGGTTGCAGGCTTAACAAACCCTCAATCTTCCTCTGAAAATTCTCACGGGTTAGGTCGAACGCAGCTCACGCCCCCATCGGGAAATTTCTCGTTCAAACTCTGATTGAAATAATACTGACACCAAAATTCTGCGACTTCTAACAACAGGGGTACAGATTCAGCCACGATACCCGAACCAGACTGCAATCCATAGCCTTCTACATATTCTCTAGCTAACTTGTAAACCCAATAGGGAAAATCTGTCTCTACAAAACAGCGCAGTGCATACTCTAGCTTTAGTAAATCTCCACTGCGGACAAAGCGCACCGTTGTCCACCTAAAATTACGGTAGTCATCCCCTTGCACCCCATCAATGTCTCTCAATAAGTTTCTCAAAGATTGCCGACTTTCGTAACTAGGGTTTTCTCGGTAACTGTCCATCAGTGAGATCGCTTCATCCACTAATTGTTTTTGCTGTTCCCATTCTTCCTCCGTAAAATGTTCTGGACAATTCGCCTGATTTATCTGCTGCTGCACCAGTCGAGCAATGTAGAGCGCAAACTTTTCGGCGACGAGTTCATCAACGCACAGACTTTTGATACTCGTCAGCCTGGTTATCGGTATGGCAAAGCGAGCTTTTTCAACTTCTTGGGTGGCTTGAATCCATTTTTTGATTTTCTTAGCAATAGCAAGCTGTTGTTTGTTTTGTTTCATTCTAAATTGCCGACTATTAATATCCCGATTGAAGCAGCGCTCCAGAAAGTAAATCTGTTAGTTGGAGTGTAACAGCCCACTGGTTTAAGTAAGCGAGATCGAGTCGTTCCTTTTGCACCTTCAAAACTCCCAACACATCCCTCCACTGCTTTTGGGAACCGCCAGGAATTAGTTTGTACCAACTGAGTTTTTGCAGGACGATATCTTCGGGTGAGTAGATGTAAATTCCCTCCTCTGTTAAACCGCTAACAGGGAAAAGTTGGCGTCGGCTCATCACGGAAGCCGAAAAAGGGTCATCGCTGCCCATCACAAAAATATCTGCTTTCTCCATCGAAGGCAAATAGATGACATTGAACGATGATTCGCGGGGTGCTGTTCTTGAATTGGCAATCGCTTCAGTCACAGCCGGCTCGCTTATGTAAAACTCGCCTGACATGGCATCAATTAACCTCTGTGCTGTTCGCGATTCCAGGTCAATTACTAAGTCCAAATCTTGCGTTGATCTGTTCTCTCCCAACAGCGAACTCGCCACCGAACCTCCCACAACATAGGGAATATTCAGCGGTAGCAAGATGCTGGCTATTTTTTGCGCTAACAGAATCGGATCAGCAATCACGAGTTCGCCCCAATCTTTACTGTCTGATAAAACTTCTATCCACTCAACACCCAAGCACCTTTTAATAAATTCTTGCCGAACTTTTGTCTCAGCAGCATTGGGATACTGGTTCTTTATTCCAGATATTGCCAGCCTTCGCACCGCTTGATTGAAAGCGCAAGTCCGCTGTACTTTTTGTTGGGGCGTTAACTGTCGCAATAGCTGAAACATCAGCACGTCCGCCTCAATGCTGGTATCGATAGATTGTGGCTTGTATCCTGACTTGACTGGGACTGTTGGTATTGGCGGCATGATGCAATGGAGATCGAGGGTATAGATTTCACAATTGTATTACATAATCCCTGTTTTTCAGACCGCTTGATAACAATGATATTTTTCCTTAATTATAATGAAAGTTTAACCCTGAAAAGACTTGCTATAATGATGTCCCAAGCAAAGGCGATAGTTACCCGATCTGCTAACCCAATCGCAAGGTTTAGACATTGTAAGGTTTAATTATTCAACGAAAAATTCTGACTAAGACTTTTTTCACACAACTGTTCTTGGGAGAGATGAAGATATGGACTTAAATCAAAAGTCGAGAAATCATCGATGGCGAGGGCGACTAATAAAAGCTGGAGGGGGTATTCTACTAATTTTCGGCACAGGTTTAAGCGTTTTTACCTGGAAAGCCTTCTCGCCACCTTCTGTTAATCGACTACCACTTCCCAGAACTTTAGTTTCCCTAGAATCACCCGAAGGACAACACCTATTGAGCCAGAGCAAGAGCAAACAGGATTTTCAACCGCTTAGCACCCACATTGAAACTCAAAAGCGTCCCGCCTATTGTGGTGTGGCTAGTAGTGTGATGGTTCTGAATGCACTCGGCAGCAAAAAACAGGGATATCGCACCCTCACCCAAGACACCTTTTTTGACGGTCAAACCCAGAGCATCCGTTCTTCTTATGCCGTCACTTTTTCGGGGATGACTCTTGATGAATTAGCGGCTTTGCTCAGAAGTCACAACGTAAAAGTTGAGGTCTACTATGCGTCGGAGACAACACTTAACCAATTTCGTACCCAAGCTAAAGCTAACCTTGCCCGTTCTGGCGACTATATAATCGTGAACTACCAACGCTCTGTTTTGGGTCAGGGTAAAAGCGGGCATATTTCTCCCCTTGCTGCCTATCACGAGCCAAGCGATCGGTTTCTGATTGAAGATGTAGCTAGTTATAAATATCCGCCTGTATGGACTTCTACTGAAAATCTTTGGAAAGCGATGAATACTATTGATTCAACTTCCAAAAAAACACGGGGCTATCTAGTTGTGCATCAGTAAAAGACCGAATTAAGCATTGCATAGGCTCCGCTTCAATCACTTACCAAAAAATGCCAAGACTGCGAGTGCGACCCAAAGTTCTTGGAGCATTATGCTATTTTTGATTTGAACTTTATCTGTTGTGGAAAAGCATTATGTCTAAACTTTTTGCCGTTGTTGTAGCAACCATTCCAGAGTATTACGCCTACAAAAACGCTCACCCAGAACACGACCCAAATCAGCTAGCTTGGTTTCGCGAGCAACAGGAGAAAGGAATACTGCTGTGTTGTGGCCCGTTTTTTCCCCATGATGGAACGGGGCTTTGGGTGATTCAGGCAGAAAATGTGGAAGAAGCTCAAAAGATTGTTAACAGCAGTCCCCGCGCCCTGGATGGTATGTTAGCAGAATCTACCAGAGTAGTGGAGTGGCAGTTGCATATTGGGTGCGAGCGTTTTGGGGATAGTAAATAGGTAGGGGCTATATATGTTATTCCCATCACTATGGCATATCGTTACTAGCGCCATCGCTGATGGCCTGCGAGGCAGGGCCGACGAATCAAAGAGGCGATCGGCTGGCCTGTACCCGCTTAACGGTATGCAGCAGCAGTTCAAGACTTTAAAACGCCTTGAGTTGATTTTCCTACGCCGCCTGCTTGATAGAAAACGGCCATAATTCCGCTCATCAATTCACTGCTGACACATCGGTCTTGAGTGCCAGCATAACAGGAGTATCAGTTACTTGTTCAACTCTATCTCGCGTCAAATGTCGCTACCTTTGAAAAGACCTTTCCTTCAGGACATACGAGCAGACAAAGGCATTCATAATGGAGACTCATTGTGAATGCCTAAAGTAGAGCCATAGATTGCTGGATATCACCAAATAAAGGGTATCAGACGAGTGCTGGCTTGTTGATACTCTTGATAGTTTGGGTACTTTTGAGACATTGACTGTTCTTTGGAGAAAATACGCTGTATGTAAAGTAGAGCAATTAAACTTGGTAGTAAATAAGACCAAATGGAACCCGCCACAACACTGAAACTTAGGTATCGCAGCAAATCACCAAAGTAGTTAATATTACGGGAAAAGCGCCAAATTCCATCACTAACTAAACCCGCTCCATGTTGCTTAGCCGTCAGTTTTTGAATGTCAGCCGTGGCATTGATTAGAGAGCCAAAAAAGAAGAGCGGCAGCGCGACAGCAGCGGCTGCCCAAGAGAGAGGCTCCGGGTTTGTGAAGGCTAAATATCCTGGGAAAGAGTAAAAAACACCGACAAATAATAAACTGAAGATGAAGCCAGTAACTCCTATCGGCTCGCTGAATATCTGTTGTCGCCGCAAGGGATAAAACCATTGCTCAACAAGCCACCACAGACAATAACTAATGTGCAAACAAAGATAGATGATTTGGCGCAGGTCTTTGATGCCAAAAATTAAGGCATAGGCAACCAATAATAAAATGGTGAGGACTTTTGCCGTATTAATCGCTGTCAGTTGGGTAATCCCAGAACGAGTTGAACTAGCTGTGTTCTCCATTGTTTTTCCAGAAATAAACGTCATCGTAGATTCAACAGAGGGCGAACGCTTGATTAAATTGGAGCGCACGCGGCTCTTAGTAGGAGTGCGATCCGGTTTTTAGTCATGATAAACCGACAGGTACTATCCATTGGGTGTACGTGAAGATAGACACTGGTCGCCGAAATTGAAGTATGTCCTAGAGTAGCTTGTACCAAATGGAGCGGTGCGCCTTTGTCAAGAGAATGTGACGCATGAGCGTGACGCAACCAATGGGGGGATACTTTAGCCGCAACGTCCGGTTCTATGGGCGATCGCAAAGGAACGGGCTAACTTTGTCCAGTCCCGTCTTGAACCAAGCGGCGGAGGCTGTGTATTCTACGCCCTCCGTGAGCTGGACTACCCACGTTAAGAAATCCCCGTCTACCGATTAGTAATGCAGTATTTGCGGCAAACTTTGTGGTATCGGGTCTATTGTGCATGATTGGCGAGATAGAAAGACACGGACAAGCCAAGATACTCACCCAAGCTGACGGGAGTAAATATCGGCAACATCTACGCTGGTGGCACAATCAGAAGCCTACAGGGTAGAGGCAAATGCCAATAATGCGCGAGCGCCCAACTCCTCTTTGACATGGATACCAAAATTACCGCTGCGAGAAAAACGCCGCGCCCAAACCCAAGTCATCAAACAGGGTATGATGCCAGAATTTTTAACCAAAACAACGAGGATAATTGATAATTAATAATTTCTTTGCTCGTCTGGGACTTTAGACCTTAAACAAACTTTTTCATCAACTACTAAATCCCACTAAGTAATATGACCCACTTCGCTATTATTTGCCCATCAGCCATCGGACATCTTAACCCCATGTGTGTCCTGGGACGAGAATTACAAAGACGGAATCATCAAGTGACTTTGTTCAGCATTCCCGATATCCGTTCCAAAGTCATAAACTCGGGTTTAAACTTTGAGGCTATTGGTGAAACAGAATTTCCACTCGGAAGTCTGGAAAGGAAATACAAACAGTTAGGAGAAATGAGCGGAATTCCTGGGTTTAAATTTACCGCAAATTGGATACAACAAGAAACCGCTATGTTATTGCGAGAACTTCCAGAAGCACTTAAAGCTGCTGGTGTCGAAGCATTGCTGGTAGATCAAACGACCCCTGCAGGTAGCACTGTTGCCGAGTTATTGAATCTTCCCTTTATTACTATTTGTAATGCTCTATTGATCGACCGCGAACCGGGTGTTCCCCCTTTCTTTACTGACTGGAGTTACCGTCCTGTATGGTGGGCGCGTCTGCGAAATCTTGTGGGTAATTTCTTCATAGATCGCCTTTCTCAACCGATCGAGTCTCTTGTTGCCCGTCAGCGAGATATTTGGAATTTAGCACCTTACTCTAGCGTGCAGGATTTTTACTCTCCCCTCGCGCAAATCTGCCAATTGCCCCCAGAGTTTGATTTTCCTAGAAAAGAATTGCCCCAGTGGTTTCATTACATTGGCCCTTTAAAAGACCCCTCTGGTTTAGAACCTGTATCTTTCTCCTCTATTTCTTTTCCTTTTGAAAAATTGACGGGTCAACGTTTGATTTATGCTTCTCTGGGAACTTTGCAAAATCGCAAATGGGAAATTTTTCAAACTATTGCCGAGGCTTGTTTGGGGAATGACGCACAAATAGTCATATCTCTAGGAAACCCTAATATCCAAGATTTCGCTCTCGATTTACCTGGTTCACCTTTAGTGGTTCCCTACGCTCCTCACCAACAGTTAATCGAAAAAGCAGCTCTAGTTATTACTCATGCTGGGATGAATACGACTTTGGCAGCTTTAAGCAGCGGCGTCCCTCTTGTGGCTATTCCTATTACTAACGAACAGCCCGGTATCGCAAGTCGTATCGCCAGAACTGGTGCAGGTGAGGTCGTACCTCTGGTACGCCTAAATGTTCCTCGGTTGCGCGATGCCATCCGTCTCGTGTTAGCAGAGGATTCTTACAAACAGAATGCCCTCCGGTTACAAGATACTATTAGTCATGCAGGCGGTGTGACTCGCGCTGCGGATATTATCGAACAAGCAGTTTCTACGGGTCAGCCTGTTAAAGCTGACGTTCGCTAACCCCCAAAACCCGGTAGTACACCAAATTCTCTTTATCTCCGAGCTATTGGCGACCTTAAAAGAGCCGCCGCATTAATAAGAAATACCCCCAATGCAATGCAGCAATGCAGTATTTGCGGCAAACTTTCTGGTATCGGGTCGGGTATACACCAAGCATGAAGATAGAACGGCACGGGCAAGCCAAAATACTTACGCAACACGAAATCGAACTCTTATTTAACAAAGGTTTGCAGACTTCACGCGATCGCACCTTGTTTGGAGTTTGTCTCTACACGGCCTGTCGGATTGCCGAAGCTTGTTCGCTGGAAGTCATCGATATTTACACGGCCAAAGGTACAGTCCGACCTACAATCAACTTCCGCAAGGGCAACACCAAAGGTCAACTCCAAACCCGAACGATTCCCGTCATTGAAGATTTGCGGAGTCTCCTGACATCTTGGAAACCCCACGCCGGCCAAACTTATTTATTCCCCAGCCGCCACCATTCCCACCACTGGAAGCATCTGCACACCAACTCAGCGGATCAGATTTTGAGAGAAGCGTTCGAGCGAACTGGCATCGAGGGAGCCTCCACCCACAGTTTTAGGAGGACGGCTCTCACCCAGATGAGCAATGCGGGTATCCCATTGCGAATTATTCAAGAAATCAGCGGTCACAGCAACCTCGAACAGTTGCAGCATTACTTAGAGGTGAAGCCGGATCAAGTCAAAGGAGCGATCGCAAGTCTTTCCATGCTTTCCTACACGGGGAAACCTACATTTTCCCCTGTAGAGGATGAATTGTCTGCTGTGCCGTTACCGAGAGAGCAACTGTCACAAGACCTATCAGACGACGCGGCCCAAGAAATTCCCGACTGGTGACGAGCAATTTTAGATTTTAGATTTTAGATTTTAGATTGACAGTCGCGCATCAAGAGCATCGAGTGCCGATCGCTTTCTTTCCCGAGGCAGAACCCCTAACCCCTAGATTTGTTGTTACAATTCTCGTAGCGAAGCGGGGCGTAAGCCATCGTGTGGAGCAGGTGCATCTCCAAAACCGGCTCAAAGGAGAATTGACAGACAATGTGGCTTAAATACGGCGTTGCTCTCAGCGGTGAACTGACGGGCATTGATGAAGTTGTGCGCGGAAAAACTAACCTCGCTTGTCTCTACTGCGGTGGCGGATTGACAGCAAAAAAGGGTTCGGTGAAAGAACATCACTTCGCGCACACTGAGGAAACTTGCAAACCAGTGTCGCAGCGGATTAAAACCAAAGCGTTTCCCTCGCTGCCCCTCTACGAGCATTTCAACATCGAACTCAAGGGTGAGGAACTAGAACAACTAAAAGTGCTGTGGAAAGAGTACGGCGCACAAAATTACGCCATTCCCAAAGACTTGGTAAACTTTCGCTGGCAGTTGAAAGGATTGCTGGAGTCGTCGGGCGATCGCACTTATCACTTTACCGACTTGGGTAAAATCCCAGTGGGTGCTCTTCCCTTGGTGTTGTTCAACAAAGTCCAAGAACCGC
The DNA here is from genome assembly GCF_036701115.1 of Microcoleus sp. Pol1C5. Lineage (NCBI taxonomy): Bacteria > Bacillati > Cyanobacteriota > Cyanophyceae > Oscillatoriales > Microcoleaceae > Microcoleus > Microcoleus sp. Pol1C5. Next base: position 21,157 of record NZ_JAUBQE010000027.1, read on the forward strand.
TGCTGCTGTCGGAGTTAATGAAGTTGGAAGGCTCTGTAGAAATTGCTTTATCTGCGGGGTTATCTTGTTTAGAAGAACGGCGGGCTGATTTGCAGATTTATCGAGCGCAACTTCGTCGGATTTTGGTGAACGCGCTCTATTTTCTGGAAGTCAAAGCTGACGAAAGCTGCTTCTATAAAATTGGGGTGACAACTCGATCGATCGAGGAACGCATCGCCGAAGTGCAGCGGGATGTGAAAGCGCATTACTCGGATGTGGTTGTCAATTTGCTGGGATTGTGGGAACATCGGGGGAATGTGGAACTGTACTTCAAACACCGCTACAAAGCGTTTAATTATCGCATTGGTAAACTGACGGAGTATTTTGTGTTTCCCAACGTCAAGGTTGTGCTATGCGATTTGTACGAGATGGAACCCAAAGACCCCAGCGATGTTGAGTTGGAGGTGATCGACTTGTGCAATACTTATCTGGGCTACACATTGCGAAGGTCGATCGCTATTACCCCAAGTTCAGAATCGAATCTGTAGTGGATGCGATGAATGTGGCACTGCGAACAGTTGCGGGTGCTGCATTTAAAACATTGGCTAAAATGTCGCCATTAGCTAACAAGATTAACGTGTTTGCACCCTCCGCATTGAAATTGAGGTCATTAAGACTGATACTGCCTGCGAGCGCTATTCTATCCCCTTGATTTAAATCGGTAATTCGATCAGCAAAATTTGCATCCCGCACCCCTGCATCAACATCCGTTTTGATAATAAAAGTATCTATTCCGCCGGCGCCAGTAAGAATGTCAAAACCTGCATCACCTAATAAAAAATCATTGCCTTCGCCGCCGTTCAAAGTGTCATTTTGTCTACCTCCCCGCAAAAAATCATTGCCACTTTCGCCGGAAAGACTATCATTATCTTGACCGCCGCTGAGCAGATCGCTGCCATCATCTCCGAAAATTAAATCGCTGCCTTTGCCACCCCGCAGCAAGTCGCTACCAGCGCCGCCGCGCAGCACATCATTTTCAGCATTCCCATTAATTACATCATCCTCTGATGAACCGCTCACGGTATCGTTACCGTCTAAGGCTCGCACGCCGCCTGAAAATTTAGTTGCACTGTTTGGAGGTATTTGCAATAAATCATTGCCCAGAGTTAAGTCAAAAAAACCTCCGCTAGCTGATGCAGTCAATAAGTTATTAAAAACGCTCAACTGCTCAAAGTCTGTGATAATTCCAGAACCCTCGCGCACAAAATTCAGCGACTCCTGCGGCGGCACCAAAATAATTTGTTCAAAGAACGGGTCGTTCTCAGTTGGCAAAGCTTCCAGAACGCTCTCCAAATTCACCACTTCAATCTTAATTGTGGCAGTGAGATTCGGCTGCTGCTGCTTAAAAGTATCCACAATTCCTTGCAATTCTTCCCTGTTAAAAAACAGGGGAACAACCTCTTGCTGACCTCGCTGAATCGTCAAATAACGGTTGTCCGTGCCGACTCTTGCCAAAAACAGAGGTACACCGCTGTACTCGTTAACTTGCTGACCATTTTGCCGCAACACCGTTTTAGCAGACTCAAGCTGCTGCGGTGCCGGAACGTAAGCAAACTTCACCTCGTCGGGCTTGCCTTTATTTGCTTGAGAAAGCTGGTAAATTTCCCCCAGCGACACCGGCATCACCCGCACCAAAGCCGCCAACTGAGGGTTTGTAGTTTTCAGTTGCTCGACAAAAGCTTGAGCATCCTGCTGGCTGATAAAAATTCCTGCCACCGAATCATTGCCGCTTTGACCCTGACCTTGTTTGGGAACAGAAGCGATTACAGGCGCACCAGTCGCGTCTGTAATCGCAAACACGGGCACCTGGCCCAGCTTTTCGTCAATTTGTGCATTAGACAGTGCTAATGCTTTTAGATTTCCCGCTTCGGAGGAAGCTAGCAAGTTAACCTTAACTAAATTAGACATGGTGGTATTAATCCGTGTTAAATCCGTATTAAATTCGTTTTAATGCCAGCAGTACGGAGCCATAGGGTTTTGTTCCGCTGGCATCAGTTATCAAGATGGGGGAACTTTATTTAATGCTATCGCTAAAACTATAACATTCTGTGCGGCGGTGGGCCTCACAGAGGCTTTGGAACATCGGGCGAGCGTGAATAATAATACCGAATTCAGTTGGAGGCGATCTTAGGAATTAGTAAGATTTATGACTTTTATGAAATTAAGGTTATGACTTTTATGAATTCAAGCAATGAATTTATGAATTGACTTATCATCTCGCCTGTGGAATGATGTTAATTAATTTCCGATAGATCGTCGTCTCCCAAAAAAATGAAACACTGTTGGTAGAGAGTGATTATGTAAATGCGTAAACTTAGCATAATATGAAAGAAAAAACGGAAATATCTCTTCTACTAACTTGGCGCGATGTATTCCCTAAAACAACGATTGACACGCTGGTTATACAGTAATTTTTACATCAGTAGAGAAGGGGCAGCGAGCTGGAATCTTCAACCCAAATCTTGTCTAGGCTGCCTGCTTTTTTTGCTGCTATTTGTGACTATTTTTTTGTACATAATTTTTCTAATTTTCAAAATTTATCCAATTGTGTTTTCAACCCTGATTGCTCGATTGGGCATTGCCCCAGGGTTGGGTTTACCTCTCCTCATTGCAGCTTTTTTCGGGTGCTCTATCAATTTACCGCTCTTCATATTGACACAGGCTCGCCAGTCAAAACAGCGAGTCAGCTTTGAAATCTTTCCGCTTTGGTTGTTAAAGTGCTTGTGCTTACCTTCATACAAAACCCAATCCGAATTTTATGGTTATATTGGTTTAAATGTATCAGGAGGGCTCATTCCCATTATTTTGGCGCTTTACCAATTTCATCGCGCTCAACCTGTAGCAATTTTGATAGTAACAGCGGTCGTTGCGTCGTTTAGTTACTTCCTAGTGACAGTCATTCCAGGAAGAGCAATTGTTACTAGAGTGTCGAGGTTTTGGCTAATCACGATTGTTGCGGTTTTGTCAGCAATGGCATTGGTTGTTGGCGGAGTGAACCGCTCAGACGTGTCAGTTGCTTTTGCGGGAGGAGTATTGGGAACGACGATCGGAGGTGATTTACTACACCTAAAAGATGTTCGCCCCGAAATTGCTGCAACTCCCCTTAGTATCGGAGGTGCAGGATTGGATGATGGGATCGCGCAATGCGGTTTGTGCGCTTTAATAATAGCTGAATGGCTGCCTGCGACAATGGCTTGGCTATCTGCTTGTTTACGGTAGATTCTTCTAACATAATCGATCGCAATACGGTTGGCAACACCGCCGATCCTTCCCCCGACGCTCGCACGCCGTGCAGAACGGGCAAGGCAAGCTCATGGTGTTGCTACAGCATGGTGAGGTTTCTAGGAATAGCTTTGTACGGTTTTCTTCACTGCTAATTACTCTGATTGTTTCGCACTTATGCGGGCAAATACGACCAACAGAGTAGGGTTCTCCTGACTGTTCCTCCTACTTGTAAAGCGGCATCATAATAACTGCAAGCAACGAGCTTCAACCCAAACTTTCCCTATAAAGCTTTACCAATCTTTGAGGTGACACACTATGTTGATGCGCTACTGGCAACCCTTCACAGAAATTGAAACCATCCGTCAGCAACTCGATAAAGTTTTTGACGGACGGGCAGCAGCGAGAGATAACTCAGAAGCCGCTTGGATGCCAGCTTTAGAATTGGCTGATGCTGGGGACAACTTCGTATTAAAAGCGCAACTGCCTGGAATTGACCCCAAAGACGTTGACGTTCAAGTCACCCGCGAAGCAATTTCTATTTCTGGCGAACGCCGCTACGAAAACACAGAAGAAAAATCTGGCTACGTCCGCTCAGAATTCCGCTACGGCAAATTCCACCGGACGCTTCCCTTGCCCGCACACATTCAAAACGACTCTGTGCAAGCTGAATACAAAGATGGCATTCTAACGCTAACCCTGCCCAAAGTAACTGAAGCTCGCAATAAAGTCGTCAAGATTAATTTGGCCGAAATTGCTGGAGCTTCAACCAATCCCGCTTTGGAACAGGCTAACCAATAACGATCTGCTGTGCTGAATCGAGTGAGGCAAATTTTCCTTTCATTGAGCCTGATTGGATTTACTTAACAACAACGGAACTGGAAAAGTTGATGCCGGGAGCTACCATTGCTCTCGGTATTCTTTATTTGGGAAAGCCCAGCGAAAAATCACTTGAACCCGCAGTAAATTCAGCAACGCTTACAACGCAGGCTTCCAGTAAATGCACGAGAGAGCACGACGAGCAGAATACCCAATTGTGAGCCCAGGGGCATTGAAATCCCTCAGTCCTCCGTTGCACCACTTCTGTGGCAAGTAAAGGCACTGGAATGTCTGTGGCTATGATTGAGACTGGAGGCGAGCCCGGTCATGAAAGAGCCCGTCACACCTATGAAAAGGTGGGCTTCGAGCTATTCCCAGTCGCCAGATACTTCAAGAAGCTCGGTAGTGCAGATGTGTTGATTTGGCTCGCGCATTGTATCCTTCAACTTAATGCGCGAGCCCGCTCGTTTTTGTAAATCGTTGTTTAGAATCCGTGTCTAGTACAGTTTTGGCTCAATTAGTGTTTGTTTAGGTAATGATATAACTCAAATACTATAAGAGCAATGATAGAGGAACATACGCGGACAGACTTGCAACAGCGGCAATGGATTTGTGATCTAGAAGATGTTAATTTGGTACCACAAAGAGCTTCATTTGTTAGCTTGTGGAAACAGTATGCAAATGGCGTTGCTATTACGCTCTCTATTCATTCCGAGAACGGTCAGTTTGCGTTGTATCGAGATATCGGTCATGCGGCATCTGGAACAAAAAGAACTAATTGCGGTACATTTTCAACTGCCGATGCTGCGGTACATCAACTGATTCAAGAGTGCTATAGCTGGGATAATACGTGGGGAATGGAATAGCATCAAGGTATTTGAGGTATGAGAATGTGAGCTATCTCAGTTTGTAGCTTGCTCGCGCATTCTATCCTTCAACTTAATGCGAGCGCCCGATCTTGTAGGTTGGGTTGAAGGATGAAACCCGATACTCATTACTGCTTCTCAATCTCAACCCCGGTGCGCTCGCCCCATCGAGCCATGTTTGGTTTCACGTTACCCTGATTCACAAGCCTTGACGTGGCAAGCTCAACTCAACCTAGGGCAACGGGCAATTGCGCTTGAGGATATGCGGAAAAATTCAGCCTTTCCTCCAGAAAATACCTAATATACGGAACAATTCTACGTATCCACTAAATTTAGAATGATATACAGTACGATTCTGACTATCCATCTAGTTCTGGTGGATAACTAGAATCGTTCAGCCTAATAATATTTAGACACTCGGAGAGAGCAGATGGATAAGCCCAGCATTCACGGTAGTTGCCTTTGCGGAACTGTGACCTTTGAAGTGAACCCACCGTTCCAGAAAATGGCTCATTGCCACTGCTCGCGGTGTCGCAAAGGCACGGGCACAGGCCACGCCACAAATCTAACCGTTGAGCCGAGCCAGTTCCGATGGCTTTCAGGGGAGGAAGGCATCACACGTTATGACCTTCCCACAGCTCATAGCTTCAGCAAATGGTTTTGCAGTCATTGCGGGTGTCCGGTCCCGCGTCTAACGCGCAACAGCAAAATTGTGGTTGTTCCAGCCGGCTCGTTGGATACAGCACCGCCTATGGCTCCGACAGATCGCATTTTCTGGGCATCGAGAGCGCCGTGGAGTTGTGCTAGCGGAGGGCTTCCAACCCATGCTGAGTATCCAGAGTCATGGTAGAGCAAGAAAGTGCCTAAAAAGATCCTCCAGCCGTCGGCCCAGCAAGTGCTCAGCGATCGCTATGTATGCGATATGAACTACAGGTTGCAATCAAAATAAAAGCCGATCGTTGGAGGTTCTAATTGGAACTGAATAGAGATTGCAGGTACGACCAATGCTTAGAGAGTAAAGCGTACCGCTAGATTTATAGTTTGAAATCTGATGCAAGCGATGGCATTCTATCCTTCAACTTACTCCTGTAGAGAGGAAAGTCTTAGAACTGCTTACTAAAACACAATCAAATCGTCTGCCAATTTGAAGCATTTGAATTTTTTTCACGAAAGCAGATGCAGAATGCTAGGGAATTTAAGCTGCAAACAATCAGAGGGGATTTGTTGTGAAATCTCGAAGACTGCAATCACGGTTCCGCGATCGCCACTAACACCCCCATTTGCGAGAAACTAAACCCAGACCAAAACCCCACAAACCCGCCATGCCCAAAATCTCCGAATGTGATCGCTGTCTCCTCTTTGCCCGCAACCCACACCTCATCTGTGCCGTGCATCCCACAGGCCCCAACGCCGATACTTGCCTTGACTTTCGAGAAGACCCCAACGCTGAACCCGATGAACTGTGGGAACCCGAAGGGGCGAGCTACTACAACGGCGAACTCATTCTGCAACCCCGGCAACGGTGGACTTTGGAACAGCAGCTAGAGCTTTTGGATACCCACCCCTTGTTTACCAGCCGGTGTCCCCAATGCGAAATGACTTATCCCAAATACGAAACGCCCCCGGTGCATTGGGATTGCCCGGAGTGCGGGTGGATGGACGATTCGGTGTGAGGCGGCGGTTCGCAGCGATTGGGCGATCGTTGGTTTTATTGGCTGGACGATGGGAATTGAGTTGGGGAAATTGGCTCTGCTGCTGTCACTTAAGGAAGAAGGAAAAGGGCTGCTCATTCTAAATTTGGGGTCTTCGCTTCCCAGTCTTTAGTACAGTAGTACAGCGTTTTCTCAAAGTTCGGTGAGGGCGCGTTCAGAAATTTGCCGGATTCGCACGCACGCTTCCTCTGCCGTCATCGCCTCGGCGGTTTCCCACTCGGAAAAAGTTTCTTCCAGGGCTTCAGACAGCGCTTGTCGGTAGGCATTGTCTTCGCGTTCGACTGCATTCAAAACTGCGCTGACAAGCCTGTCAAAAGCATTATTATAAGCTACAAAACTATCGGTTTCACCTTGAATTGCCATCCCAAATAAAACGGCTGCCAAGTGAAAGCGCTCTAAAAAATCGAGAAACCTTTGCTCGATCCCCCGAGGCGGTTCGATTAGATCGCGGGCAAAAACTGCGAACAATTCTTGCGTTGGGGCGGGAAGTTGTTCCCAGCGACTTTCAACGATTGCAGCTAAATAGTTGGCTCTGCGAGCCAGTTCCCCAAACCTCGAAGCGCTGGCGAACCGGCGCTGCTGGAATACCTGCCGAATTTCGGCTGCGCTAATCGCGATGGTAGCTGGCACTTACTTGACCTCTGGCACTGCGAGTTGTTTGAAAAGCGGTCGCCTTTTCCAGGATACCGACTCGCAAGCAAAATAGCGAAGCTGCTACGAGGCGTAAAGTAGCACTTTAACTCCATACCGGATAAGAGTTTGAGCGCCTCGCACCTTGCCGTTGCGCGCCCGCCATCAGCTACGCAAAAACGCTCGCTCTACACCCCACTTGGAAGTACAGCCAATTAACCCCCCAGCAAACACCACAAACGCGCATTGAGGCAGCACGGTGAACCAAACCCACTCCTGCGGCCACCACTGCCACGCACCAAACAGAATTGCTGTGTAAAGACCGAGTTCGGTTATTTTACCTGTGGTTGCTTCACCGACCGTCCAGCCCTGCCTGATTCCCCGACCACAACCGACTATCAATCGAACGAACAGCACCAAATTAAAGAAGATAGCGATGCTGCTGAGGATGTTGCTGTTGATGTTCTGCAAAAAAGTGATGAAATCCATAGGGTTGATTTTTTAGACTACTACACAATCTAGCAAGCTTAACAAAAGTTGTGGGGCGGTTGTTTTTCAAGTTTCCTGAGCAACGGCCATCAGCCCTGGGGTCACACAAACTAAAAAACTTGGGGGTTGCTGAGAGTGTGCGATCGTCAAGCGAGTTTCTGCTGCTGTGTATTTTGTGTGCTCTGACTCGGCGATCGCTCAAGAGTCAGACAAGCGTGAAATGATGGTGATGCAGGCACTAAGAAATATGGAATGCAGAGAATGACTGACTCGCCGCTCGAACAAATCGATTTGCTAGACACGGACTATGCCGACATCCTTGCCAACAGCAGCCACCCCGCGTTTGAGATGCAACTGGTTCGGTTTGGGGTTGACACCGCAGAAGCGCGCATCAAAACCAATTTCCTCACCCTGGTGCGCCAAAAACCCCAGACTCCAGAGGAATGGGCTATTTTAACCGAAGCATGGGAAGCAGCTTGCGGGTATACACCAAACACTCAAGATTTTCAGCTAATTGTAGAGTTGCTGTGGGAATCAAGAGAGTCTGGAGATTGATTGATTTTCAACAATACCCACTTCACTTCCCCGCAGCAAGTTAGCAAAAGCATCGACCGGCAATCCATCTTTGAGCAGGGAAAATCGCTCGATGTAATTGCCGTCAAATATGCTGAGGTTATCCATGCGGTTGCGCGTGGCTAAAACAGACTCCACCCATGTGGTAGAGAGCGGAACTCCAAAATAGCAACCCACTGAATCCCAAGTGGGGTCGATGGCATATCCGTCGGGTGCGAGCAACCAAGCATGGCTAATTGGAAACCCGACAGCGGCGTGGAGGGCGTATCCTTCGACGTAGGTGAGGCTGTTATCTGCAAACGCTAACTGCTGGCAATTCCAATAAGAAAACTGAGGTGCGCCAACTTCGATCGTTTCGGGTAGTGGCTGAGGTTCCATAATGAAGCCGCAGTCTAAGACTAATTCTTCATAGCGTTGATACTTCCAATGCGCTCTGGCGGGTGGTACTTCCATTGCTGCAACTACCGCTTCTAAGTAGAGCTTGATCTGCTCTCCTGAGATAGTTTTGGTAAGGGTATTCACGGTAAAAATCCTGTTCTCTTGAGTTTACTTGTTCGGGTTTTCCAATCGATTCCACATCGGCATTAGCTCGACATCCTGCGGATTGTACAGGAGTTGTTTGAATAGCGGAAACTCTTTGAGGTACATCTTGTAGAGCTTGGGATTGCTTTGGAGGCTAGCTTCGGTGTTAGCTATCCTATCGGCAAGTTTAACAATCAAAGCTTTTTTGTTGGACTGGATTTTTAGCGCAGTTTTGCGAAAGCGATCGGCTCGGTTTTCCCCGGGTTCGCTGGTTACAGCAAACACAATATCGGCTACCTCATTGCCAAATTCGGACACAAGCATCTCATAAGTTGTTGGGGTATCTTCTAGCGTATCGTGGACCCATCCTGCTGCTGCAATCGCTTCATCGCCTGCATAACCGAATTGGGCCAGCACTTGAGATACTTGAGCTAGATGATAGGAATAGGGATGCTCGCCGTATTTCTGAGTGCCGTGTTGGGCGATTGCAAATTCTTTAGCTGCGTCTGCAATATTCATTGAATCTACCCCCTTCAACCATCTTTTATAATGCGCCTGCTACTGTTTAACTGAGCCCTTAGTTTGCTTCCTTTCTTCTAACCGCCAATCTTTGTTTAAGTACCCCAAATCGCCTCGTTGCATCCTATCTAAAACTTCATCTTCCCAATTGCTAGGAAAATACTGCTTGATTAGTTCGACGTGTTCGATCTCCTGTTTGGTCAGCCACCACTGCCGACCCGCGAATCTCATAGGGGATGTGAGCTGTTTGTTTACCTCAAGGTACTGCTGTAATTCAGCAATCTCATTCTCATTCAACCCGTAGGCTTCTGCTTCTTTCTGCCACTCCGTCCAACTCATGTGCGTGTGAGAAGGCAAACTTGATAAAAAATCTTGAGTTAGCTCGTCCAGCTCCATAGTGTTGATGTAATTAGTCATTCCTAATTTCCTCTTTGGTGGATTGATAATTTGAGTTAATCGGCAACGGTCTTAAACTAATGGAAAGTTATGCAAGAGCATCAGCCGGGAATCCTTGTTTGAAAATCGAAAAATCTTCGAGATAATTCCCCTGCAAAATGCTCAGTTCATCAGGGCGTCCCTGCTGCTTTCGAGAATTCCAAATTGATTTTACCCACGATGTCGCCAGGGGAATGCCCAAATAACAGCAGCCAGGAGTTTCCCAAGTCGGGTCGATAACGTATCCGTTGGCATCGAGCAGCCAAGCGTGGTGCAGCGGGATAGACACGCCTTGCGCCATTGCGTAGCCTTCGACGTAAGTGAGGTTGCGGTTTTTTAAGGCTAATTGCTGGCAGTTGGCGTAACAAAGTCTCGGTTGACCTGGTTTGATGGTTTTAGGCAGCGGTTTGGGTTCCATCACCCTTCCGCACTCTAATGCCAATTCCTCAAAACTCCTGTACTTCCAATCGGTTCTGCCGGGTACGTTTTTCATCACGGCAGCTAAGTCTTGCAAGTATGCTTTGAATTCCTCTATGTCGGTAGTTTCAGTTGGATTGTTCATGGTAATAATTTGGGTGTTGCTAACTTACTTAGGATTTGAATTCTTGGGTCATTTCTAGCAATTCTCTCGCTTTCTCTATTAGCTCGTCCTTACTGTTGAATGGGAGTTCGCCCTGGAAACACTTCCAATTCAGCATGAATTCAATAACTCCGCTGGAGCGAGAGTGAAACGTCACCGCAAAAGAATGTTCGCCTAACGATCCGCTTAAAGGTTCTAGTATGTCAAAGACCTGATCCATTGTTTCACTTAAAGTTAAATCCTTTTTCATTGTGCTGACTCCACCATCTCATACAGGTCACTCTCTTTTTACCAACAACACTTACGTCTATTATACTTAGCTTATCGTATTTTGGTAGATTCAATTCTCTTTTATAGGCTGTGTTTAAAGTGCAGAGAGTACGCTTTCTCAGGATGCCTTTAGCTGTTGTTTTTATGTATTTTTAATTAAATAATTCACGGTTATAACTCCTTTATTGAAAGACTCCTGGTGGGGCAACATCTACATTTACATTTACATCTACATCTACATTAATGTTAACTACGTTAATGCTATAGCCTTTTTTCTGGAGTAGGTCGTGCCAACAAGCACTTCCGTATGCTGAAAGAAGTAAGTCATCCCCTCGTTCAATCGCCCTCCATGCTCCTTTCTCTGTTTTAAACTTAGTGGCAAAGCAAGTGTTTGTTACGGCACTCCATTCACCTTTCTTGTTGCGATATCCGAAAAACGTTTCTTCTTTTTGCTTCAGTTGAATGAGGTAGATACTCATTTTGTTATTCCTTTTTCCTAATGCTTTCCAAATCCATCAACTCTTCTAACTTGCGATTCAGCAGTTGAGCATCGCTTTCATTCTCGTATCGCTCCCGTTCTAACCATTCTAAAATCTCTGGTTTTGGGCGAAACGAGAGAACGGGGCGCTTGCTATCGTACTTAGCTTTAGCTTTGCGGATAACTTCGGGATTGTTGGTGTGATATTGCTGCTGCGCTGAGATTTCCACAACTTCGATCTCAGTCCAGCGGGCTTGGATTCTTTCACCCTGCCGCCCTACCAAAACATGAGATTCGAGGTACTTTCGAGCGCCCCGTTCCGTTTTCCACTTCTTTGCTCCTTCCAAAGTAGCCGAATCAATGGCGTTGTATTCGGGATTTCCCTGCGTTTCGGTGGCATAGCGCACTCGAGTATCCTTTTTGAACCTGATGGCGTACAAGCTCAACTTGTGGCCTCCTGCAACCGCTGCTGCTGGTAGCGTTCCCAAGCCCGCACCGCCAATTCTTCAAAATGAGTGTCAGGGTATTCGGGTGAGAAAGCCTCGGAACTATGATTCCGATAAGCCTGTTCTGCTGCTTTTTCTACCTGGGTGCGAGCTATCAGAAACTGGGATTTGTGTTCTGGCGAACCTATTTCCCCTTCTGCGATTACTATGTAACTGTTGGGATATTGAGCAACGGCTTTGTCAGCACCCCTGCGCGTTTTCCAGCGCCTAGCACTCGACAAAGTATGGGCGTAGTAAAACTGTTCGGGTTGTCTGATGGATTGAGCTATAAACATCTGTGTTCTTCTTTACTATGTGGTAACCAAGCTTTAGATAGCGCATATTAAAGCTTGATTGTGTTGCGAATTAATAACCGACTAGCGGACTCGATACTCGGTTTCTAGGTACTGAATTATCAACCTCCATTTGGCTTTACAGAACTCCAAAAAATCTGGAAACTTTTCTTCAGGGATTCTGAAACCGGCTTGCCGTGCAAAATAGTAACAAGAGTTATCAAAAAGAGCTCTTCCTCCCCTATCTCGGTATACTTTGTACACCTCTTGCATTGTTAACCCTGCTACAAGTTCTAATTCACCATCAGCAGGGACGGGCAAGCTTTGGGCATCTTCCCAAGTGACTGGCACTTTCATTGGTTTTTTTCCTCATTTTGGTTGCAATGATTCTACCTGCAAGGCTTTTTAACCTTGAGTAAATGTCTGAATTAATGAACGTATTTAGTCATGAAACACCCTCAGTTGTAACAGCTTTTAAAATTTCCACTTTTAAACCCAATTCTGAATGGATAGTTTTCAAGCAATTCTCTGCCAGCATTTTGTATGGTTGCCTTCCTGCCTGCACGAAAAAATAAATGCTGAGAATGTCTGCCTCATCTAAACTTCGCATTAGAGCGATCGCTTCGCGGCTGTAGGCTCTGGGATACACCGCAAACCGAGAACCCACCTCATCCCAAACGCACTTGACTTTAGTTGCGCCGAGAACATCTTGGAGGTCGTCAACTATCGCAGAGGGGCCCGACCAATAGAAGCGACCGTCGTAATGCTTGACTGGCAACTGAGCTGCTGCCGCATCCAAACAAAACTGGCGGTGTTCCGGTTCCGAGTATCTGTTAGCTATTCCCAGGATTGCACTTCCTAGAGGTGGCCCAGGGCTGTTGCCGCCGAGTACAACATCGTATTGATTGGGTTGAGCCATGTTAGCCTTCCTCCTGATTCAGTACCTGCGGCATTTCATACCTTGCATTAACTTCTAAATCTCCGAATTCAACCTCTTGTTCTTCCAGATAATTATCGATTTCACCCAAGCAGGCTGCCGCCATCTTTCGATACACTTTCATTCTCGGATTGTCGCCGTGAATATCTTCAATCTCCCAACCTTCTGTTTGGGCTAGTATAAGCGCCAATCTTTCGAGCAATTCGTGATACATTGTTATGACTCCTGATTTGATAGGGTTGGTATCTGACACATTTCGGACACTTTTAAGTCCTCAAACTCTAGCTTTCTTTGTGAGAGAAAACTATCGATTACACTCAAACACGTTTTGACCATTCCTAAATACACTTGAATAATAACATCGCCCAAGTAGATATTTTCAATTCTTTGTCCGTTAACCTTAGCTAGATTAACGATTAGTCGGTCGGTCAATTCATCCAACAGCAGAATGTTGGCACTAGGAGAGGAAGATGTTTGCCCATAGTGTACACTTCCAGGTCTTTGAACTTGATACCTTCTTCTTTCAATAACCCATCAATGGTTTCAAGGGAAACTTTTGCCATTGCTGGGTAGACTTGAAACTTGGGATTATTGGTATTGATGTTTCTAATTGAGCATCCCTGTCGTCTGGCTAGCTCTACTGCTAGTATTTCGATTAATTCACGATACATGATAGACTCCGGATTATTTGTTTAGGGGGCGTCCGTGCTAGAAGCTAATTGGTGAACTCGGATAATCTCAGCTTGCACCCAATCGATTGTTGGTTGAGCTTCAAAGGGTAAAGATTTGTTGGACGCAAGGGTGTATTCGCAGCCCCCATTTTTGACTCCAAAACCTGCATAGTTCCACCCCTCGCTATCTTGGATATCCCATTCTTCGGAGTAGCCGTTAGTAACGGGAGAATCCAGTTTGTTAATTTTCAATCCTTTGAAGGACAAGGATTTCTGTAGTTCGGCAATAATTAGCTCCGCTGTATTCATGCTTTCTCCTTTTTCAACGCCGTTTTGTTTGCCATTACGCCACCTATCACCAAACTCTCGAACTAAACTCCTAATAAGGTGCTTAAGATAGCGATTGCGGATACTTTTCGTTCAATTGTTGGAGCAACTTCGGCGCCCTCCAGGATACAAGATTGATGAGAGCTTCTAACCGCTCGTACCAATACTTGCGGAGCGCGTCGATTTCGGAATTGGCTAAGTTTCGCTCTTGTTCGGTTAAGCCTGCCGCCGCCCGTTCAATGGCTTGCTGGGCTTTTTGGAGCTCGGCTATACAAAGCGCGTATTCCGATTCGATGCCGGCCTCGAATTCTGCAACCAGGACTTGCTGTGGTTGAGTCATGTATTCTTTGCCTTTGAGCATACTCGCCCTCCTGTAAAACCTAATATCTTGCTGGCGATAAAACTTTCGATGCACGCTTCGGCGAACTTTTTAACTGTCATCTTTTCCCCTTGTCGAACATCGATCTGTCTGCCGCTACCCCGTCTATCACCAAACTCTCGAATGCAGCTTCAATCCAAATAGTCGCTCCCGAACACCGAGCTTTGCTCGCATCCTGAACCAACACGCAGCCGCCGGTGAACTCTACCCGCTTGGCATAAACCGACCCCAAGTAAGTGTTGATGCTGATGGCCCGCTCGTCCACCAAGGCTCCCTTCAGCTTGCTGGCTTTTTTGTTGGCGGCAGCGATGTGCCTGTTCACGTAAATCTGTGCTTTCATTAATCTTGTATCCGATTTGCTTTGGGTGCTGGGCGATCGCTCTTGACTTTGACCGGACTCGGGCGCTCGCCTTTTCGATAACCTGCTAGCTAGTGTAGTTAGTTTACGAACTATTGTCAAGGGGCGTATGTCTTATTTCTTGGGAGATGCACCATCAATAGAGGATTATTGGCGGGGCATCATCCTCTTTGGCAAGAACGTCGCCTCGTACAAGTTTGCGCTAGCTCAGTCGCTGTTGGAGTTAGCACCCGGTGGTAAAAGCACCATTACCTTGGAAGAGTTGGCACAAGCTTATGCGCGGCATACTCTGGAACACCTGCGCCTGTGTGATAGCCAATCTCAACAAACCAATGTTCCCTACCCCTTCTTGGAAGCTTGCCGCCGATACGACCGGGGTGAGATTAGCTACGAGGAATTGATTTCGATTACGGCGAAAGAAGGGTTCAAGGTGGTGCTCGACAAGTTCCACAACGTCAATCAAGCGGAGACACCGATGCGTTTCTTCGCTTACGAACGCCGGGGTGCTAAAGCCATTACCCTGACCGATGAGTTATTTGGGATGTTGGAGGGAAACCAGGGGCAGAACTTACCCAAAGAGGTGGATGCGCGGTGGCGGTTGGTGGAAACGGCATGGGAGTTGAAAGTATCCCGCAATCTCATTTCCATTGGTTGCGACCTCGACGAAAGCCTGCTATTTACTCAGAATCGCGCTCGCCGGGTCAACATTACCTCGTGTCGCGGTGCTTTAAACGGTTATCAAAGGGGTAAGTGTTTCTATTGCTTTGGCGATATTTCGATTATCAGCAGTGCAGCAGATTTAACGGATGTAGACCACTTTTTCCCCCGCGTTCTCATCAACTACGGCATCGCTCATCCCATTGACGGCATCTGGAATCTCGTGCTAGCTTGCGTTAGCTGCAATCGCGGGGTGGGTGGGAAATTCGACCAGCTCCCCCAGCTTCGGTTTCTAGAAAGGCTCAGCACCAGGAACGAGTTTTTGATTGGCAGCCACCACCCGTTACGCGAAACGCTGATACAGCAGACGGGTGATTCAGAACCCAAGCGCCGCTCTTTTTTGGAGAGGAACTACAATGCAGCAAAAACGGGTAGGCTAATTAATAGTAACTGGCAACCTGCTTTTGAGTATCCCCCAGCTTTTTGATTGATGGTTCAACCGATGGCTAATAATTTTCAACGAATCAAGCTTTACTTCAACGTAGAAAAGATTTGTTTGGGCGGTGTAGATGATGATTGGTGGTTGAAAGATTTCGACGGCGATTATTGGGCTTCTGATTACTTTTGGCTACCAATAGGCTATAACCCGATTGGAAAACATGGAGATGAACTTTTACAATTTCTCAAACCTCGTGCTTAACTAATCAGATGAAAGAATACCGATGCACCCGCAACGCGCCCTACACCCCTGTGGCAGTTGGTACTTACTTTTCAAGTTGCCCAAGCCCATCGACTACAAATTCTCCTAATTCAACACACACAAATTGTTTATGAACACTCAAAGTCACTCCATATTAAAATCGCATCCTATCCCCGGTGATGGCGGTCAAGCCCCCGGTTACATTACTCTCAGAGAATGGCGTCCGAATGAAGAATGGGTAACACACTTTTACAACTGTCAAGACGGTGGCTTTTATTACGGTCGGTACTTCACAGATTTAGCTGAAGCTGAAGCTAACTTCGAGCTGCGGGTAAAGGAATATCTCGGTTTGTTGGGGAAGGTGCCCAGTGCGCTAGAGTCAGAGGAACCGATCCACATCCCAGAACCCATCCTGGAAGGCATTAATGCAGTTCGAGAAGCACAGACGACCAATATGTTTAATGCAAACATGGTGCGCCTTCAAGCCGTAGCTTTGGGATATCTCGAAACAGCTCAATGGATTGAAGCAAACTTGGAAATTTATTGCAGCGGCGTTTTTAGGGGATTCGCAGCTCTCTAAAATAGATTGAACGGTGACAGGAAAAGCGATCGCCTTATTGGTAGAGAAATGAGCTATGCCTAAACCCAAGAGGTATCCCGACAATTGGCAACAGATTGCGATCTCGGTGAAAGAAAACGCGGGGTGGCGCTGTGCTAAGTGCCATCAACAATGCCTCCGACCCGGTAAACAAAGCGGCTTAACCAAATCTGAACGGTGTGCTTTAACTTTGGCGGTGCACCATCGCAATCGGATACCGGAGGACAATCGCCCAGAAAACTTAATCGCTCTGTGTACCGCGTGTCACTTGTCGTACCACAACCGCGGTCAGTCTAACGTATCGCCGGGGCAGTTATCCCTGTTTCCCGATGATGCTATTGATTGGGAGCTCATGAGTTTTTCTGAGGAATTGGCACGGGGCAATTGATTCGATCCGAATCCGCTGCCATCTTCTTAATTAACTGGAGGGCTGCTATGCAATCTCCTAATGCTCGGTGTCCGCCGTTGAGAGGGAAATACCTATAATTTTTATAATAATTGCTCCAAGATCCCTTCCACTGTGCAGCCCATTCCATCAGGCATTCGGAGCGTTGTTGTAAATTTAACATTGGCAAGCCGTGCAATTTGCAGCAGTCATTTAAAATTTTGATATCAAAGGCAGAATTGTATATTAACACTTGTTTATCTTCCAAAACTTCCGCAATGGAAGGGTAAATCTCTGGAAAAGTCGGTGCATCATTTACATCTTCATCCGTTATCCCGTGAATTTCCGTTGCTTCTGCGGGAATAGAAATCGTAGGTCTAACGAGTGTATTGAGCAGCGGTTCTCCCAACGGATTAATAATTGCAATTTCCACAATCTCTGCATCATTTAGCCCCGTAGTTTCAGTATCCAGAATCAACCATCCATCAGGTACAAGAAGCTGTTCGCGAGCCCACTTCACCGCTCTTACCCTATCTTTTTCTATGAAACCTACTTCGCGATACCACTCTTGATAATCTCTTTTAATTTGGGCTTGGAGGCGGTTGGCTGCCAGGGTTTCCAATTGTTTGGGAGTGGGCTTTCTTTTGGGTCGGCAGGATTCAGGATTGTTGGTGTCGTAGAGGAACACGTCATATTTCCGCGTTTCGATGATGCCTGAAGGTTTCAGAGGCGATAAACCCAGTTCACCCAGTTGCTTTTTAGTTTTCAGGTGCGGTGGCGGTTCGTTGGATTCACCCCACCAACTATATTTGGTTAGTCCCATATTTGATAGCCTAATATGAAAACAGCACATTCAAAATATAGCTCGATGGGTAGTATTTTAAAACCACCCAACTAGCTCACAAAGCAAGTAGCATCCAAATAGAAAACCCCCAGCTTGGGGGATGAGTCACCCGCTGCAAAACTAAACGACAATTTAATTATTTTATCAAATAAGCGTCACTGCCTGCGAATTGAAACAACCAATACCACCTCGGCTTAAGGTATCCGCAGCAGCTAACATCACTCAAATTTCCCTTCTTAAGCATCGGCTGCTAAAGCTTTGCGGCAATTCTCTAACAGTTCGTCTTTCTGGTCTGACTTTTACCCAGGATTATTCAGGTTTTTACCTATCCAAGAAATCGGCAAAATGTGCAATCAAGGCCGCCGTTCCGTATTTCCGAATCAAGTAAATAAATACGGGCTTGCCGACGCTTGAATACGAACGCGGCGAATCCTTATCGGGTTTGGTGCATTTCAAAACATTTTTAATAATATCAGAGGCATTGCGACTCGTATCTAGATACGCTAATACCTGCTCGAAAAGAGCCGATTCCGTTGTTTCACAGAAGTACCTGGATACGAGAGACGCGCCGTCTCGAATGGGATACTCTTTATCTGGCAAGGGTTCTAGAGGTATCCCACCGCCCTGTTGGGGTTGCGGTACGGATACGTCAGGTTCTTGCGTATCCCGCTCTGAGTGCTCCCCTGTTTCAGCAATTTCTGATGATTTAAAAGTCTCTTCAAGGCGCTGTTTTGCTAATTCCCAAAGTTGTTGCGGGTCATCATTTTCGCTTGTTTGGCTAATCCCGGCTTTCTCTTGATTCGTGTCAGCAGTTGGCTCAATTGGCTCTTTTATAACCTCTCGCTTCCAACCGCTCAAGTCGGGCACAACAGCCGGGAATTCACCCAATTCGCAGCTAATCCATGCAGCCCGATTCCCCCAAGATTCCAAGTAATCCCGTACTTGCTGGTACTTGGCGTATTGTTCCGAATCCTTGGGATATTTGTTGCGATACTTTTCACACTCCTCTAGGGCGAATCTACCCATATAAATGCTGCAAAAACACTCAGCTAAATCGCTCTCATCCTCTAATCCCCATGTCACCACCTGCCGCCCCTGAGCCAGAGCAAAGATGCGGATGCCGAGTTCGCGGGCGAGAGTAATCATATCGCCCATAATCTGTTTGGCAGAAGGCGATATGATTTGCTTGGTTTTGCGATCGACAATCGCTTTGATATTCTTGCTAATCACTCTCCATTCATCAATGCCCACATTCCAAATTGGGAAATCAATTCCCTTCGCCATCAATACAGTGCGACGAATTCTTTCAGACTGCAAACTTTCTAAAGCTGTTCGGATGGCACCGTAATCTTCGGGAACTCCAATTACCTCTAATCCAGTCCATTGATGCGGTTTCCGTTTGATGGTAATTACTAGCTTTTTATCGCATGGCATCACATCCATCAGCCAATCAAATAGCGTGGTTTTTCCGCCATTTGTGGGTGCAACTCCTCTCAAGTGAGGAAACATCTCAGGAGTATTCCTAAACTGGTTCCAATCAAAGAATTTAACGCCTAAATCTGGGGTAATTGGCAGTTCTACGCCCAACAATTGATTGTTATTTTGGGCGGATGCTGTGTTTAATAGGAGTTCCGCATTTTCAACTTCCTCGGACTTTGATTCCATTGGAGCGGGTAAAGATTTGGGAGCGGCGGTAGTTAAAGCATCCAACAGTTCGGGATTCTTCTCTAAATAAAGCGTGTTGTAGCCGTCGTAGAGTTCACGCTTGAAGTCCTTCACTCTCAAATCAGCAGCAATCGCTGTTTTCTGGATTTCTTCCTCATCCAAAATGTCGCTGGTAGTTGCTTCTAACTGCTTTTGCCGTGCCTCAAATATCGCAGCCTCTTCCTCGCTCTTTCTCTGCTTCACCGATGCTGCACCCGATGTGAAATAACCCGCCCCAAAGCTGATTGCACCAATTACGCCGGATGCAGTACGCAGCAGCCCCCAGCCTTGATGCAGCTTCACAAACTTAGCATTCTTGGGATATTGGGAACCCGATACCACAACAGGCGTACAGGGGTTTGTAGCTCCATTGCAATAGCTGACGTGTTTGTCAAAGTACCCGAACAAGCTAAACCCGCTACACCCGATGCCCACAATTAAAGGAGCGATCGCGCTTTTCACGGCATCCACCTCCGCAGCAGTGCGACCAACAAAAGCAGAGCCACCGCCACACCGACAATCGCGACAAGGTGCCACACAGGGATTAAGCCGAAGCCAAAGCCTACGCTTAAAGGCATATTTGCTAGCAGCCACGCCGCATCCCAAAATGCAGCAATAGTTCCGACAATCACCACCAATCCGCTAATCCGACGCATCGACAGCAAGTAAGGCGTTGGGTTTTTCGGTTTTACTACAAACAGAAACCCGGCAACCAAAATCACTGCGACGAGCATTACAGGAGCACAGAGAATCCTCGCAACGTGAGCAATTGACAACCCAACCGCAAACCAAAATCCTTGACCGCAGAAGCTATTTAGGTTTTTGAGAAACCTCAATTGGTCTGATTCTTCTAGGTCGGGGAGTTGTGGTTGTTGTGAAAGTGGAGAGACAGGAGGATTTTGAGGTTTGGGGATGAGAAATGGTGGTAACTGCATGGCTACTTCCCGGAGAAATAATCAAAGGCTTTACCGCCCCATTTT
Source organism: Microcoleus sp. Pol1C5 (assembly GCF_036701115.1). Lineage (NCBI taxonomy): Bacteria > Bacillati > Cyanobacteriota > Cyanophyceae > Oscillatoriales > Microcoleaceae > Microcoleus > Microcoleus sp. Pol1C5. The sequence continues at coordinate 41,629 of NZ_JAUBQE010000027.1, forward strand.
TTTAGCCACCCGCTTGCCTTGCTAGCGTTATTGCTAGCGCTATTGCTAGCGTTATTGCTAGCGCTGCTGGCAGGACTCAATTGCGGGCTACTCGATGATGGCAAACCGTATTTCCCGCGAGTACCGTAAGCGATTAAATCTTGAATCCTTTGTTTCTCGGCCTTTTGGGCTTCTTGAGCTTCTTGCCGCCACGAGAAAAGTGCTTCTTCTTGTTCTGGCTTTTGGGAGAGCACCGCTTTTCTGCGGGCTAATCTGTTAGCCATGATCTTCAGAGAAATCTCCAGATCGTATTCTCCTAAATCCCCGTAATCGCTAACTTCTTGGTCGAGAAGCTTTACGCCAACATCCGAATCTTTGGCTAGCTTTTTAGTATTGGCCTGCCAACCTTTCCATGCCAAGAACACGTCGAGCGTGGCTCGATCGATCTTTTCCATGCCATTAGCACCGGCTTTGACGCATCGGGCTACAAACTCGTTGTATTTGACAACGCCGTCAATATAATCGCTGACGTGTTTTTCTAGTTTGTCGAGGTTTGCAATCAGGAACTTGATTTCTTCAACCGAATCTACGAATGCCCCCAATTCTTCCTCGGACATCCCCGCAAACGCTGAGGGGTCGAAACCGTAGTATCCCTGAAAAGTAGTCAACATTTCAGGTGCGCTATCAAATGCTTTGACTTTTCCGACTAGGGCTGGTGCTATGGCTCCACCACCAGTATATTTAACAATTTGGCTCATGGTTTGTCTCCTTTAATCTTGCGGCTCGTTAATTAGGATGCGAGAAGTTTTTTAAGAGGGACAAAAAAGCCCCTCGAACATTACCTGGTTTCCTAGTTTTTTGGTAGTTGTGAAGCAACCAACGGTTGCAATAAACCCCTTAGCTCTTGAGGAAGCACCATCAACGCCCGTCGGTCGCCCTTGGTTTCCTTATACCGAACTGCTGCGTTGAGGAGCGACCTCGGAATCTCAAATTCTTTGTATTGGGTAGTAGATTCTTGCCACAACTCCACCCAAGTTCGCGCGGCTTTGTCGCTGACCATTTCTGACATGAGCGCGGGGATGTGATCTCTAGTTAAAACTACCCCCAGTGCTGTTATGGATGACTTACACACGTACAACTCGATGAACAAAGGGATGTAAGTTTTCCAGGTTTCGGGATTGTTAGTTGCAAAGAGTTCATCTATCGTCTCAATTTGGCTCATGATTTGTGTCCTTTAATTAATACTGAGTCCTCTAATTGATTGGGGATAGATTATTTGCCTCCCAGCGAGGGTGCAAATTGATAGTTGTGGTTCGTGCTGTTGTCGATATTCTGGTCGCCTTGAACTACTGTTGGCGGTAAATCTTTTACGGCTTGCCGATAACCGTCGTGGTAGATAGATTGACCTGCGTAAAGTAGCATAGCGGGAATAGCTGCAAACAGGAGCGATGCACAAATGACCGAGAGCTTATCAGACATAGTTGTTACCTCGAAGTTTCATTGCTGTGGTTAAAATCAGGAAGCGTCAAATGGTGAATGAACCTTTGCGTCAAGTCGTCGCTGATTGTGGGCGGTTTGAGTTGAATCAACCAGTCACCACCTATTGCTGGCTGCTCTAGCGTTAAATCGTCGCTGATTGCTGGCTGTTTGAGTGTCAAATTCTCGCTAATTGTTGGCTGTTTGAGGGTTAAATTATTGAAATCGAAAGATTGGCTACCATCTGGTTTTTTGTTCATATTTTTTGGTTGTTAGCTGTTGCAGAGTACATCTCAATTGTCGCATTACCAATTCGCAACTAACCTCTAGACTCGGTGGGTTAATGTCTCGTTAGTCTTCTACTTGCTGATGTCATTCGGACTAAATGAAATGTAAACCTGTCCTTGACCGCTACATTTAATATGAGCCGGAATGTAACCCAAAATCTGACAGATTCCATGCCACAACATCTCTTTACAAATCAGGTAGTTGTCGGGGATTTGTCCTTTACGGTACACAGCCCATGCCATGTCTACAGATTTGACAATTGCCTCTGGTGCTGGGTCTAGTTCCACTAACTGCTTTACTCTGTCTAATTCGCTGCTCATTTCTTGTTACCTCATTAACTACGATTCTTCCAAGAAGTTGATATTGATAGCATCGCGTCGTTTCCACCACGCCGTTAATCGATTTATCCAGCCTTTTCTATTACCTCGCTCCTCATCTTCACTTTCAGGCTCACTTTCATCTTCAACCTCAACCTCATCCTCATCTTCTGCGACTGGTGGACTGTGCCAATTGCAATTGGGTCTGTCTATCCAGTAGGGATAAACATAAACTGGCTTGCCATTTACCCGATCTACCAGGTTTATTCCGTTTGTGTTACATTCGGCGTAGAACTGATCTTCTTCAGTAAGATTTGCTGGAAGTAGCAACTTTTGGTCTTTGATTGGTTCGGAACGCTTCATTATTTTGTACCTTAATCATCTGCACAAAACCTATTTATTTCTGCCTCGGCGCTAGCCATTGCTTCTTCTTTCGTGGCACACTTTCCTATTTCAAAGACGATACACCCAAACATTACGCTCCATTCCCAACAATTATTTTTGTTGACTATTAGGACAACGACTTCCCTGTCTTCGTAAGTTAAACTCTCTTCTGCTAGTTTCTCAACTATTGGCTTCCTGATTTCGGCTTGATTGGGAAAGCGGAGAAATCTAACATTTACGAGTCTATAGACAACTTTAACAACCAGAAAGTTAAAAATCTTAGTCAGCATTTTGTACCTCAGTAGTTTGTTTAAATTCATCGGTCGGCATCAACAATTGAATTAAGGATGCTGTCAAATTAGGGCTGACTTCTGGCTCAGGAATAGAAACAGACAAATTGATACGAATGGTTGTTGCAGGAATGGGTACAGCTAAGTTATCGCTGATAGATGTACTAGCTGACACTTTTCCTGGTCTTTGTAAAAAGAAAATGCACTAATTTTTGCTCTTTTCTTCCTGACTCAGCATAATGAATTGTCGCTAAAACCTCTCTGATTTTTACGCTCATGCACAACCTCCCACCAGCACAGCAACCTCGCTAATTACGGCAAACTTAGACTTAATAGTTCTCCAAAGTGTTAAGGGAACCAAATACATTTCAACGAATCCAAAACTCTCAACCATCGCGATCTCCTTCCCAACATTCTGAGTCTTGTTGTTCAGTTTCGACGCGATAGCACACTCCTGGGTAGGTGCATTGTTCTGGGCCCACGCATTCTGCAGGGAAATACTTTTCTTGGGGAATGCAGAGATTTTTGTTCTCGTCTGCTGGTTCCAAGAAGAGTTTTTCGGCACCAAACCTTAAAATTTGCTCTTTCATGTAATACATGCTGAGGTCTTTAATCTGACAAAAGCGCTGGCATTCGTTCGCTGAGTTGTAAACAAAAACATAGGTGTCGTCGTGCCAGCTAAGGACTTCTCTACTGCATACTGAAATCAGCATTAATTTCTCCAGAAATACTTACAAAAACCTCATTAATGCTATTGTATCTTCAGCATTTGTATTGAAGGGCAACTCAGTTGTTTTACGTTGTTTGTTGCCCCCGCATCTCAGGCTCAGAAAAAAGATTAGCTGAAACAACACTTTTTCACGCTTAGCCTGTTGGAAAGCTAGGGCTTCCCCTAGCTCTTTGTGAGCGTCTACCAGAGTCCTGGTGAAATCCTCCGCTGCGGTGCTGGCTTGATTGGTAACAAAGGCTTTGGGGCTGGTAGATTTGCATCCCTCAAGTCCAAAGGGGCCGCTTTCACGGCATCGGCAAGGACACCAAAATTACCTCGAATCTGAGATGCCATCTCGGTCAATCCACTTGTCAGATTGGCGGTGAGAGAAATCTTAAAAGCATCTAAGATTTGGTGGCTCACTGCTCCGGCAACATCGGCCATCCCCAAGGATGCTTCGCGAGTCATTCCCTCAATGGCTTGTATCGCTCCGCTTTTCTCTTCTTCAGCATCGCGGTTTTCCCCGCTGGCGATCGCTTCAGAGTCGATGTCGTTGCAGTATTCACCGCGTCCGTTTCGAGTGTTCGCTATTTGTTCGAGTGCCAAAGGCGGTGCAATTCGCTGATTCAGTACCAACTCGAAATAAAGGTCGATTTCTGCGCTGTCATCAGGGTTTAAAAGAGAGTTTTGCCAATCGGGCTGCCCTAAAGCTTTGCGAGCGTTGGTTACGTCAGAAACTTTGTTAAGTCCCCATTTGGCTTTGATGTCGCGGCGGTCAATTGTCGGTTCGGTATTCATGGGTGGGTAATCCTTCTTGTGCTAATCGTTCTCGAACAGTGGCAATGCAGCGGTTGGCTTCAAGAATCCAAGTTTCTAGGGTTAGCAAGCAGTTCAAATGAAATTGAGAAAATGTCCGGCGGTAAGGTTGTCTCTGAAACTCGGGGCATTCTGCTTCTAAAAGAGCGAGTCTGGTTTTGAAAGTAGCTTCAGGCATCGGTTTTCCCCCTTTACCTAGAATTATCCTTACCTCTGCTCTGAAGTAATTTCGATGGTTCCATTGGCCGCACCGACTGTTAAAAACAGCTACGTCTACAGGCTTTTTAGGTGTTGGCATTTTCTGGCATTTGATTGGCTACTTGTTAGCTACATCACCCGAAACTCTGATTCTTTCGTTAGCTGTTTTCGGAGTCGCCCGAAGTAGCTAACGAAGAATCAAAAAAAATTATTTCCTTTCTGGCGGGCTAAATGATTTGGCATCCCAGATACCCCAGACTTCGCGGGCAGAAGCTACGGCATCTTGGAGCGCTTCTGCTGGCGATCGCCCGAAAACTATAATCTGGCGGGGTGGATTGTACTTGCGGGTGACGGTAACGCTCCACTTGAATTGATGGCTTTTGAGTGCTTTCATCGATCGTCCCTCCCGTCGCCTGGAGAGGGTGCAGCTTCCGATGAAGCTAACAGGGAACCGGAGAACAAGCGAATTAGGCGCAGGGCTTCGGGTTCGGAAAGCCAAACGTCCAAGTGTTCCAAGGAATCGGAAAACAAATCCGATAGTTCGCATTGAGAGAGCGCTTGAAGCACCGTCGATGAATAGTGCTGGGCGTAAGTTATCGCTTCAATCAGGGCAAGCTTTTGGATGCGGTTGCAAGCAGTCAGCAGCGATTGCCAACAGGTGTGGAGTTGGCGGCGGGAGAATTGGTCGGCTATGGCTTCCACGAGGGCGATGGCTTCGGAATCGGTTGGCAAGAAATCGAAATCTTGGGGCCAGCGAGTGCCAAAACATTCGACAGTACCGCACTCTTTAATGGAGCGGGTGAGCGTGTCCCTTTGGCGGAGCGAGTAAACGGCTGCTTCCATCAGAGCCCAGAGCTCCGGGTCTGCCATCTTTTCTGCGGATGCCAACAGTGAAGGATACAAAGAAGCGCCCGCCACTCCTGGAGTTGCTGCGGTGGCGGACACCTCAACCGCTATCGGTATCGGTATTTGTGTCATCATGGGAAAACCTCATTAATGTGAGTGCCGTACCCCGCCCTTTGAGATTGCGAGTCATGGGGGGCGGGGTTTGGTTTTGGATGAATTTCCACATTATACCCCCTTCTGAGTCCCTGTGTATACCCTCAGAGTTGAATATTGGGCATGAGCGAGAATCCATAATGACTTAGGAGCCCCTCAATCCTTGTAGGATAAGCAGTATATGAATTGTGGAAATATTGAAAATGCCCGACAGTGATGCTCCTAAAATGGTACGCATTGATTTTTCCGTGCCTGCTCCGCTTTTAGAGCAAATGCAAGAATTAGCTAAGGATGAGGGTTGGAAACCTGCCGAACTGCACCGGATGCTCTGGGTCTTGGGGTTTGCAGCGTATACCGAACAGAGCAACAAACGCTTGGTAAACGACCGGCTCAGGGCAAACAAGGCTAAAGATAACCCCGACACTCAATAACAAGACCTCTAACTGGGTTCCAAAAAAGTTCAAGTTGTTTTAATTATTTTTCCAATTTGTATTCGTTACTTTGAAAAAGCTGCTAATTTAAAAGCTCAATAAACTGGGACATAAACTAAGATACCTGTCGGAGTTTGGTGTATACCCCCAATATTGGTTTTGCCTGCCTAGCTTTAGCACTTTTAAGCGCTGGGTCAGGATATGTCTCATGCCTTATTTTGAGCGACATATAAGCACCAATTATGTTGGTCCCAAAAACAGGCATTTACTCACTATCGAACACTCCGTATAAAGTTTTATTACAAAACGCAGAAAAAATTTGGGTCCCCCTGTTAACTCTATACTCCTATCAACCTCCAACAAAAAAAAGGTGAAAAGGCTATGACTTTGAATGATAATTTTGCTAACAAAACTTTGCTTAGCGGTTTAGCGCCGAATGGACAAGGATCAAATATTGGAGCCACGGGGGAAGTAGGTGAACCCGGCCAAAGTGGAGTGATTAACTCGGTATGGTGGTCTTGGACACCACCCTATAATGGGACTTATACTATTGATACCAAAAATAGTAATTTTGACACTTGGTTGTCGGTTTTCGATGGTAATCAGGTTAATTACCTCAATCTGATTAAATCTGATGATGATGCGGGAGGAAATTATACTAGCCTGGTTAGCCTGTATGCCACAGCCGGGACAACCTATCAAATAGCAGTCGATGGTTACGGGAATTCTACAGGTAATATTCAACTTAATATTGTACCCGTGGTTATTAATGGTACTGGTAACCGTAATTTCTTATACGGAACTGTCTATCCAGAAACCATTAATGGATTGGGAGAACACGATCAACTTTACGGAGATGCGGGAAACGACACGCTAAATGGTGACGAGGGTGACGATCGTTTAGATGGAGGTCTTGGAGCCGATCAACTTGCAGGCGGATTGGGTATAGATACTTACGTTGTAGATAATGTCGGAGATATCGTCAACGAACTTCCTGATCAAGGAATCGACCGGGTGGAATCTAGAGTTACCTATTATACCTTATCTGCAAACGTTGAAAACCTCTCTCTTGACAGCAATGCTGCAATTACTGGCTATGGAAATACTCTACCTAATACGATTACTGGCAACACTGCTAATAATTGGCTCGATGGAGGTACGGGAGCTGACCAACTTACAGGAGGATTAGGTAACGATACTTACTTTGTGGATGATACAGGAGATGTTGTTACTGAACTTGCAGGTGGAGGAACCGACGAGGTGCGCTCTACCATCACATACACCTTACTTACAGAAGTTGAAAACCTCCGTTTAGGAGGCAGTGGCCCGATAAATGGCACTGGAAATACTCTACCTAATAAGATCATTGGCAACGCCGCTAATAATGAACTCGATGGCGGTACGGGAGCTGATGAACTTACAGGCGGATTGGGTAACGATATCTACAAAGTGGATAATAGAGAAGATAAGGTCGCTGAATTTGCAGGTCAAGGAACCGACGAGGTGCGCTCAACCGTGAGCTACGGCTTACCTGAAGCAGAAGTTGAAAACCTTAGTTTAGAAGGCAGCGCACCGATTAACGGTTTTGGAAATAGCCTATCTAACATCATTACTGGCAACGCCGCTAATAATTACCTGACTGGCTTTGGCGGAGGCGACCAATTTAGAGGCGGATTAGGGGACGATATCTACAGCATTGACAATGATGGAAGAGATATCGTCATTGAACTTGCAGGTCAAGGAACCCAAGACGAGGTGTGGTCCAACATCACCTACACCTTACCTGCAGAAGTTGAAAAGCTCCGTTTAACAGGCAGCGGATCGGTGGACGGCTTTGGAAATAATCTAGCCAACCTTATTTTAGGTAGCGACGGCAATAATACGCTCAATGGCGGAGGCGGTCAAGATGCTCTAATAGGTAATCAAGGTGCAGATACTTTCCTCTTCAAATTTGGAGAGTCCTCTGTATCCGCCAGGGATAGCGTGGGCGACTTTGCGATCGGCACTGATAAAATCGACTTGTTGACTCAAGAAGGTGGAGCCGTGATGAATGCCCCTAGTAGCTTCAGCCGTGCTGCCGATAATAGCACTGCCACCACTTTACAACTTCTGGTAGATCAAGTGTTTATTGACGCTGATGGAGGATTAGCCGGAAACCAAGCTCTAGGAATTAACAGCGCTGCTTTAGTTGTGGCTACAAATTCCGCGATCCTCAATAACTACCTTGTTATGAATGATGCTACTGCTGGTTTTCAGGCGAGTAACGATTTAGTGATTCAATTAAGAACCACCGGGGTTTTTCCCCCTGTGGGCAATATCCCCGTTACGAATTTCTTTGTTTAAGCACTATTTCAAGGATTGGCGCTGTCTAGTAGAAATACAATTTGTGAATCCCAATCAAAAAAACTAGCTATCCTGATGTATAGCGGTTCTCAAAAAAATGAGGTAGGCCCTATGCCCACGGAGGCCTATGCCCTATGCCCAGCCGTACCTCATCTTTCTGAGAACGGCTATAACTCCAAAGAGTTCAAGCTCTAGCCTGGGAAAATTGGATTATCCTAGCGTAGCTGCAACGGTTACAAGCTCTAAGCTTGAAAATACCCCTTTCCCCGTCTAACTCGATTCCCGATCGCCCTGACTTCTTCCTGCTTTACAGTAAGCGAGCTAGTAATTAAAATTGAAAAAAATACAAAAGGGCTGTTTATATTTAATCGCGCTCAATGGTTTTAGAAATCATCGCTAGTAGAAACTTTAGCTGATCGCAGAGGGTTAGCTAAAGTTTCTACTAGCGAAACCGATGTTCCTTTTGAAATTGTTAGCTAGCAGATACAGAAAGAACTAACCCCGGCAAAACTGCTGCAAACGACCAACAACCCAGCAAACACTCCTCTTGAAATAAGACGGTTGACAGCTTCTTTATGATGACCGCCCAAGAAGAAAATTGGCACAACCAGGATGAACGGGAAACAGTGCAGCGGTTCCAGAAATTGAGCAGCGTGTTGGAGCAAAACTTACTGCAGTTGCAGGTTTATCAAGTGGGTAATAAAACCAACATTGAGACGTACATTGTTGGAGTGACCTACGAGGGAGGATGGGCGGGTCATCATTGACAACAAAAATTTGAGAGCAGGATTAGCAGTCATCACAAAAAAGTTTCTTTTTCGTGTAAATTAAAAGTCAGCAATTAAAGAACAGCTTTACTGAAACACAAATCCAATCTCGCTCAAACCGAACGGATCTTTTTTTTTTACTCTTCGTTCAACTTAGCCTTGAAGTTAAAAGGCTTTCCCCAATCCCAAATTTTGATTTCAAGACGTTCGTTAAATACTGCAATCGAAAGATCGATCGAAGTGTCTGACGGCATATTTTTGTGATGGTGAACGGCGAGGATAAACCCTTCAACCACCGCAAGTCGGGAAAGCTGCAAAACTGTTTCGGGAATAGGTAGATTATCTAGCTGCTCCACCCACCACAAAACTTGGCTAACAGTAGCAATGTCACTATTGAGCTCAAGAGTGATTTTTTGCAGTAGCTGGTGAGAATTTCGAGCAGATTGGCTAGTTATTTGCTTTTTCAGCCAGTTAAAGATGCTCAAAACATCGCTCGATGGCTTCAAACCACCTGCTTGAATGTTATCTTGAGGTAGTACGGGCTGGAAATATTTAACAATCGAAAGACAATTGCGACGTTCAGAAGTGTGGGTATAACTAAGTTCATCAGCAATTTGGCTAATTAGTTTTATACCTATTCCCAGTGACGGTTCATCAAAAAATCTATCTTTCATTTTTGCTGCCCTTATCTTTTGTAGTCAGGTAAATACTAAACTTTGGTGCGATCGCGAAACAGTTCCTACAGGAAGTCCGAACACCACACTTTTTCACACCAAACTTTTTCCCGGAGCTGAAACTTTTTTCCGAGTAGCTAGTTTGTGCGGAGTGTAAATTTTAAAAAACCTGTGGACTGCTCCTTTAACTTGCAGTAACAAGGTTTTAAAAAACCTAAAATCTAGGGGGTAAAATTGCTTTGTTCTGAGTGAAAGTGTCTTACACGTCTTACTCTCTAACTTCCGAAAGCTAGATGGTTGGGGCTGATTTGGTTACCAATATGTTTGATGTATCGTTGCCTGAAAATGAATGACATCCCACTTCTAAAAGCTAGAGAGCTAAATAAAAATCACAAATTTCTGTATCCTGACCTAGCCGTACCAGTTTTGAGTCCAAGATAGGGAAATATGGATATCCTCACCTAGCGGTACGGTTTATCGCAGTCGTAATCTTTGATGGGGTGCAGGGAGGTACAGCCCGGTATAAGCTCCAACCACAACTTTAGTCAAATCCCCAAACATCGGTCGGGTACTGGGGTCGATGGCAGCCAGCACCAGGGAACCGAGAACCAATACCCAAACGACAGTTCCCAAAATGCGGGCTTGCGAGAAAAGGTTTTTCATAGTCGTCACAAGTTAAATTACCAAATACCCAAAGTCTTTCTGCTCTTGGTGTTTCTTTTTTAACATTTTGATGTTTCTTTTTTAATAAGTTTGGTTGGCAGCTTTCTCTCGTTTATACAAACTTTACAAAAAACCTGTCGCGTTGCTGATTTACGGTTACCTCCGCCTAGAAGAAGGTTTTGGAGTGAGTGGGAAAGTGTTGTATCCCCGCCTAGAACAAGGTTTTGGAGTGAGCGGGGAAATTGGGGTTATCCTCGCCTAACCTCACCCAGCAACTCACCTAGCTCTCACCCTGCAACCCACTACCTTACCCTGCCTACTGAGGTTTCTCAATCTCAAATCCCGAAATGAAAAAAAATAAAACCCGATTTTGAGGCGCTTTTTTTTTTAAACTTTTCTCTCCCAGGTCTGGAAGCAAAATGAAAATATTGCCCCCTCTACCCCCTCGATTTTTTAAAAACTACTCAAAACTAACTAAAAACAGCCCAGACTTTCTTTCTGTCTGGGGTTGAGTTAATTGGAGTATCTTAAGCTTAATAATTAAGCTTAATGCTATCCATTGACCTTCACTTTGTCTCAAAGCTAGATTGTTGGGGCTGCTTTGGTTGCCAAGACGTTTGATGCACCGTTGCCTGAAAATGGCACCCCACTTCTAAAAGTTAGAGAGTCAAATAAAAATTAAAAATATTCTGTATCCTGACCTAGCCGTACCAGTTTCGAGTCCTAGGTCGGGGAATATGATTAATTCGCTAAAGCTGTAGCGATTTTCACCCCTAGGCTGGAAAATATAACAAGGCTGACAAAGTATCAGAAGAGCAACGCATTAAACCAACGAAACTACCTATGACAATTGGCAAGCTCGAACTCATCATCAAAATTAACGAACTCCCCAATAACGTAGAGACTAACAAAGACAACTGGAAAACCTTTGAGCTTGACTGCGACGGTCGGGTAGTGTCCGTTACTGTTAAACCAAAAATATGGAAGAAGCTTGAGGATGCTGCTGCCAACTATCCCATGTGGGTGGCTGCTATCGGCGGCAAGATGGGTGAATCAACCTCTAACGGCTTTGTGCTATCAGACCCAAATATCCAAGTTTTTGAGAAAAAACTGAAGGAGCCTAAACCTGAAGCAGAGCAGTGAGAGATGTTTGAGTAGCAATTGTCCAGAAACGCCTTGAAACAGCTTGCTTATACCGATATCCTGATGTAGCGGCAACACTTCCACGTCCTAGGCTGGGAAATGTGACTTGTACTTTAAGCACTGCTACCGTTGCCTAAATCGCACCCTAAGCGTGTTTGGTAAGGCTGTTACAGTCTGAGCGGTGGGAGTGTTTGCACAGTTCTAGCGGTCGGAAACCAGCACAGATTCACAGTTGCTAATCTTCCAAGTAAAAAGTTATCATTATTACACTGTTTCAAAAATTAAAATAATATGCTATACCAATTACCAGGTATTTATTTTTTGTTAGGTACTGCATCGTCTAATATCTCGTTATTAATTAGTAATATTATTAATAATAATTTTTTGGTAGGTGCTGTATTTTCTAGCGTATCGTTATTAATTAGTAATTGTATTAATAATAATTTTCAATTGAAGCGAGAAAGAGAACAAAGAATTTGGCAAGTAGAAAGCGAGCGACAAAAATGGTATCGTGAAAAAATTTATGAATCTTATAGAAATTCAATTCACATTTTAACAAAAGTTATACAAGCGCAATATAAATCGCAATTTACAAGTGAATACGACGATTCATATAATCCCGAACACGATTTAGACCTCGAACTACTCATAAAGAATTTATACTTTGAATTTTCTTCAGAGTTTAGTTTAATAATAGTGGGTCATCCTGATAAAGAGACTAAAGAAATCAATGAACTAACAACTATAATTATTGAGAAAGGTGTGTTTAGAAATCCTTTTACTCTACGGGAATTAATCACTGAAATAATGGAAAAAGACCCTCGGATAAAAGATGTTAATGAAGAATATTTAAAAAAGCAAAAGTCTTCAAAAATACTAACTTAATTTAGTAAGGTTCAAGACATATCTAACTGGTAGTTAATAGAAACCCTCCAGAGTATGAGTTTAGCGGGTTAATGGTGTTTTGATACAGTTGAGAGTTTCATTCGCAACCTATACCGTCCTTATCTCTATCGAATTTGTGGGGGTCTGGCTGTAGCACCCGAAAACGCTTGTGGGAAATATCCCCACAATTCAAATCAGGTGGTGCAGGTGGGATGCACACATCGGGATAACTTGGGTCACAATTTTTTTGTTGATTGGGTACGGGTCTTTGTGGATTAGGTGCAGGTTTTTGTGGGGCAATGGGATTCGCTGTACATTTATTTTTCCGATAGTCCCAAGGTGGGCAAGGATTATTTTTACTCCATATCCCAAGTCGCTGCTGTTTGGCTGTAGCCTGAGCTTGACGTAATTGTTGAGTTATAGTGCGACAGTTGCCAATATACTGTTCATAGACCCATGCTTGCCCTTCTTGCACCATTTGTAAATTAATATTTTTATTACCGAAAACTATCCCTACTGTGCGTCCGTATTGGTCTTTATCTACAGGTTGAACTTTGATTGATGTACCTTTTGGAAGTAGTACGCTAAGGCGATTAGCAGCCTCTTTTCCACCTTCTTGATTTCTTTCAGGTGTGTCTATGCAAGCTAACCTTACGGTTATATTTTGTCCGTTGCTGCGAACAGTGAGTGTATCGCCGTCTCCTACACTGACTACTTGGGCGTTAACAACTTGGGCTTGAACAGCTTGTGCAAAAATCATTATTTTCTTTTATTTTTAGTTGTTGTATTTGGTAGTCAATCTAACCATACCTGTTTTTAAGTTTATACTCAGGACAGTTTTTTAATTGGGTAACGTTTTACATCAAGATATGTATCTTTCTCATGTAGCTGCAAGGGTTACAGGACTTAGGTGGGGAAATCTGAGAATTTTGAACCAAAGAATAAAAACATAAAACCCGCCACTGTTAAGCTCTGGCGGGTCTAATAATTTTATAGCTTCTTAGATACTTTTTTCTATAAAAGCGAAAGTTCCTCACTTACTTTTATTTCATTATCTACATTAAGTAACCCTTTGTCTGTAATTGAAACAGCAGTGTATCCACTCATTTCAAGTAGACCATTGATAGAAAATACTTCTCTAATCAAATCTTGCTCTAGTAAAATTTTTAAAGCACCGTATAAGTCCTTACCTTGAATGTCTGTGGACTTTGTAATGTCTGAATTACTAATATTATGTCTACCTTCTTTTGTTAATTCATAAATAGTATATAAGACCTGTAATTCTTCATCTACGTGAGACTGATAAAATTCTACCAAAGATCGATAATTATAAGAACTTTTGTTACCTCGGTTAATTTTAATCATTTTGTTACCTCGGTTAATTTTAATACTTTTGTACGTTAACTTTTTTTACATAGCATATAAAGTGTTTATATACCATAGTAATCATACTGCAATGGTTACAAGCTCTAGGCGGGGAAATACTTGTACTCCGGCAGGGCCAACGGATAAACCCTAGTAGGGCGAACGGGTTGAAAAATCACCGCACCACATTCGCCATCATCTAACACCACCACAGAGCTGTCTATTTGCGCGTTCTAGGCGGGGTGCGTTGCGAGTGTGTTGATACCATCGTTTTCATCACGGCTGTATGCGGTGGCTGTGTGGGTGTGCGGCGCGATGGAGGGTGCTGATTTGTCGCGTTGCGTGATCGGATGAATTGGCACGGCTGCACGGACGGCTGGCACGGTCGGAACTGGCACGGCTAGAAAATCTTTTTCAATCCAACTGTGTGCATAGCTTGATTGAGAGTCTTGGTGTGTCGTAGCGGTGCGGGTGTCTTATCAATAAGACGGATGTATTCTCAATTAGTATTATAAATATTTATACTTAAAATAGTTTTTATCGACGCAAAATTTGATTGATGCCTAACCCCTAAGTAAGTGCATTTTGCGCCAATAAAAAATTACAATCCATACAGTGTGTATATTTGAATGGATGAAGTTGTCTGCCAGTTTCAGACGGTCTTTAAAAATTAACAGGTTTTTAATTTTCAATAAGAGGGTTTTTTAAACAATAAGTACGGCTGTACAGTCGGAGCGGTCGGGGCGATCACGGGCACAGTCGCACGGTTGGAGCGATCGGACTGTCGGAGCGGTGGCGGTCTAGCTTTTTTGCGTCACAGGTGCGAGTGATAACATCACACTTTTTTAAAAACTGAATAAATTTGCAGTGGTCACAAATGAATAAAATTAGATGTTGACAATTCACAGACCAGGAAGATATTTTATTACAAGTGAAAAATCTAGAATAAATAAAATCAAATGTTTAAAAAGAGCAATCAAATTAAGTGTTTACCTAGTTTAGTTTTCTTTTTCCTTAATATTTTTATTATTGGAAATACTTTACAGGCTATTGCTCAGCGTAAATTGACTGTGTATAACGGTGATATACCAGGTAGAGATCCGGGTTGTTCGATTGTATCAATTGATGATTTAACTAATAGTAAAGGAGGTCAGCAAGTATTAGCTTTAGAAAAAGGTATGACACCTGAACAGGTAGATGAAATTATAAGCGGTAGTTCTACTACACCTTGTTGGAGAGCTGAGGGTACAGAATATGGATTTATGCGTTGGAGTGCAGGAAATGAAAATCGCAGTGTTGAGTTATCATTAGGTTTTAGAAATAGACGTTTAAATGAAATTAACATGATTTATAGAAATGGTGGTGTGAGGTGTGTTATAGGAGTTGAAGTGTGATTAATTAAATATATTTATTGATGAATTTTTAATGATTACAGGGCTTAGGCGGGCAAATGCGAGATAGTGAATGAAAGGTACGTTCTTATAGACAAAACCCGCCACAGGTAAAGTGTAGCGGGTTCTGTCTATTGTTTTTATGTAAATTGTTAATGTGTTATCATGGGTGGTATTTAACTTTATAGGAACGTTAAATGTCTAACAAAATAAGGTATCACGACTATTACGGTTTAGACCGCGATCAAGTTTTAGCTTGGAGGCGTGTATTTCCCCAAAAGGGTATATGTGATGTAACTGGACATCCTGTATTTGATAAAGATGATTGGTATGTAGAGGTTTACATTCCTGGTAACAAGATTATTTTTAAAAATAAGGATGAAGGTTTTTATCACCTTATCAATGCTTTATACAAAAAATTTATACTTTATTCTCCTGAAGATGATTGTATAGATAAAAATTTGTAAAAGTTTAACACTCTAAATCAGTAAATTACTGAATTGTGAACCAAAGAATAAAGGTATTGGGGCGATCGTCTCGCTGGCAAGTCTAGCACGGTCTAGTGGTCGGATAGGCTGCTACACACTACCGCGCGCTTTTTCCAGTTCATCGAATTTGCCTCCAAGCCTTTCACATTTTTCTTAAGTTTGGCACGGTCTAATAAGATGTTATTACTCAACAATAAAAAAATGTAAAAGTACCCTGTAGCAATCAAAGTGCTTCAAAACTATGCCTAGTCTAGGTTTGGGCTGTTTTTACTGTGTGGGCTATAACTTTTAAGGGTAACTTTACTTTACCGTGTGAGGAACCTAGCGCTTATTTAGTAGCTGTCTAGCATTTCGCTCCCAAATTTCTAACATCTACCCCAGAAGCTAGAATGTTGGGGCTGATTTGATGCCAAGATGTTTGATGGGTCATTGTCTGACAATGAAGCCCCACTTCTAAAAGCTAGAGAGTCAAATAAAACAGAAATATTTTGAATTTTGTGACAATAAATGCTGTGAAGAGATAAGAGACATGACGAAAGAGTATCCAGTGCCACCATTTGAGCAGGTTAGCGATCGAATGCAACTGCGCTTGCCCTTGCAGAATTTGAAAGAATTCCCACCAGAAATTTTCAAGTACACGGCTCTAAAAGTGCTTGTACTCAGTGACAATCATATTACCTCGCTCCCAAAGGAGCTAAGGCAACTCTCCCATCTGACAGGGCTTGACCTCCGTAATAATAATATTACCTCCATCCCAAAGGAGTTCGGACAACTGTCCAATATAGGAATCCTTGACCTCGGTAATAATGAGATTACCTCCATCCCAGAGGAGTTCGGGCAACTATCTCATCTAAAATGGCTTGACCTCTACAACAATAATATTACCTCCATCCCAGAGGGACTAGGGCAACTGTCGAGTCTTAGGTGGCTTTATCTCAGTAAGAACCAGATTACTTTCATCCCCGAGGTGCTAGGAAAACTGTCGAATCTAATATACCTTGACCTCAGTCACAATCAGATTACCTCCATCCCAGACGCGCTAGGGCAACTGTCCAATCTGATAGGTCTTGACCTCAGTCACAATGAGATTACGTGTATCCCAGAGACACTAGGGCAACTGTCCAGTCTGACAAAGCTTATTCTCGGTAGCAATAATATTACCTCTATCCCAGAGGCACTAGGACAACTGTCCAATCTGACAGAGCTTGACATCAGTCACAATGAGATTACTTCCATCCCAGAAGCGCTCAAACAATTGCCGAAGCTGAAAATAGATGAATAGGCTAAAGAATCTGTAACAGTTTTCAGCTCTAAATAGGGAAATTGCAGTATTCTGACTTAGCTGCAAGGGTTACAAGTTGTAGGCTGGGAAAGTTACGTAAGTTGAGGCAGAGCCTGGAGTGTTCACTATCAGAGGTGGGACAGGAGCCGGGCCTATTTTTGATATGCTCGGCTGAAATAATTTAACATCCCAGCCATTGACCTAGAAAATTGAATTCACCGCCTGAGCGTAAAATTTGAGACAATAGCTTTATCCCTATTCAAGCTAGACACCTTAAGCTCATGAAAGTTCACTCATGGCCTGCATGGTTTTCTTATCCTATCTCGTGGTTAAAGGACTGCATTGTTTCCTTGATAAAGGGCTTCATTGTTTCCATGAGTTTCAGCTTCTTTGTATACAAGGGCTTCTCAAAAGTTAACAATATTGCTGATTGTTTCATATTGCTGACAATTGCTTGGTTCGTTCAGCTATTTCTTTTCACATTCCTCCACTACATGACCGCCAGAATAGTCGAAGCAGCCATAACAAACTTACCCAGCGAGGTGCCCAACTACGACCGCATCCGTCAATGGCTTGTTAGCAACCGATGTTCGGGAACTGGCTGGCACTGGCGAGAAGGGTTGAAAGCTTTTGTGTTTTTATTTTTAGGCTTCATTTTTGCAATTCCATTTTGCCTAGAAATAATAATGCTTCTTCCCTGGGAACCCTTATATTTGTGGAACAAGATAATACGTGTCCTCTCCGTTTTACCGATAAGTACGGCTTACTGCTATTTCTTTGAGCTTTTGTTCCGGCGGCGGAAAGCTGAAATTAAAACTACCCGCAATTTAGACCGTGAGTTGGCTCTAATGCAAGCGCAACTTGAAGTGCGGGAAGAGTTAGACAACAGTGAGGCAAAGCGCGCTCAACTGAGCTTAGAAGTCTCTGACCTGAAAGAAAAACTTGAAGCAGCCCTAGCTGAAAATCAAAAATCAGCGCTTGCCAGAAAAGATTTTCCCTACGCTGCTGATCTGCTCAATCAGTTGAAAACCAAGCGCCAACAATCAAGCGCATCGCTTGCAGATGTGGAACTCATTTTAGAAATGATTGAGAAGTCCTGAGACAATACATCCAGAGACTTTAGGTATATCCTTATTCATAACTACAACAGCCACAAATTTATCAAAATATCTCACAATCTGACGTAGCCTCCGCACTTCCACGTCCTAGGCTGGGAAATAGAGTTATCCCCACCTACAACAAGGTTTTGGAGTGAGTGAGAAAATTACCCTTCCCCCGCCTAAAGCTCCCAGCGGGATTTTTTCGACGGTGTACCATTTATATTTCGTAGTTACAATTTAAGATTTAAGTCGTTGGGAAAATCTCCGCACTGCCGTCCGCAAGGACATCTAAAGCATTGTGTCATGCGGCTGAGACTATTTAATGACCTTAGCGGTTCCATCCTCTGGCTCAGTAAATGGATTTATCTTGATGAAAGTGTACTAGTTCCGAGTGCAAGGTATTTATAAAAAATTTTAAAATTCCTAACACTCAGCGCCCCAACCTGTTATAGCTTCATTTTAGTTAATACAGGGTAAGTGCAAGCTAGTAACCTGGAGAATCTATTGGTGTTAGTGTGATATCATTCGTGGTAGCCAAAGCCAACATTTTGCCATCTGGGCTAAAGACGAGGCTAGTGAGCCGGCTACCTCCAGGTACCAAAAGGTTATCCCTCTGTTTTTGGCTTTGCACGTCCCATAATTTGATCGCCCTATTCGCAAAGCCTTCGGTAGCCGAAACAAACATTTTACTATCTGGACTAAAAGCTAGGATATGATCTGTGTTACTGCCACACAAGTTGTTTGCGAGAATAGCGATCACCTCTTTACTTTGCAAATCCCCTAGACTCAGTTCCTTCCCTCTACGCAGAGCAACACTTTTTCCATCTGGGCTAAAGGCAATAGATGTCCATCTCTTAGCTCCTGTTTTAGCTCCTGTTTTAGCTTCTGTTAAGGTAGATATCTCCTTTTTGTTTCGTCGCCAGTCCCACATTATTATCTGACTAGTACCATTCATAACCAAAGTTTGACCATCCGAACTAAAACCGCCTAAACCGTAAAATTTATATTCTGGGCTAGAAGTAAAGTTTTGGCTTTGCATATTCCATAGTCTTGAAAAGAAATCTCCCACAAGAGGAACAGGGTGATGACTACTTTCTTTTCGGCTGGGTACTTTCCATAACTTGATGGTACCATCATCGCTCCTCGAAGCTAAAGTTTGACCATCTGGACTAAAGACTACCTTCTTGACATCCTTACTATGCCCGGTAAGGGTAGCTAGCTCTTTTTTGGTTTGCAAGTCCCACAGTTTAATTGTTTTATCACTACTAGCGGAAGCCAGAGTTTGACCATCCGAACTAAAGGCGACATCCCAGACATAATCGCTATGTCCGGTAAGAGTAGCTAGCTCTTTTTTAGTTTGCAAGTCCCACAGTTTAATTGTTTTATCTATGCTAGCAGAAGCCAAAGTTCGACCATCTGGACTAAAGGCGATGCCTAAGACCAAGTTAGTATGCCCGGTGAGAGTAGCTTTGCTATAGACCAAGCTGCTATGTTTTTCCAAACTATTTAATTCTTTGACTGTGGTTGAATTTTTAAATTGAACCACTTGCTGACTAGCCTGATTGACTAAATTTCTAGTAAAAAAGCAGGTTCCAAACACTATTAATAGAGCTACCTTACTGATAACTGAAGCCACTGCTCTAATTTTTAAGATCCTTGGGTCTGTTCTAATCAGCCTCTGATTAGTACCTACAAAATTTTTTTTAAATTTATTTTGGCTGTCCATTTTTTCTCCTAAAATGGGTAATTGTTCAACTATACTAATTTTTTTTGATGCCTAATTAGGGCGCAACATAACTTAACACGGAATACTCGACGACTCTTGGTATTTGTAATTTCCCCGCCTACACCCTAGCGGGATTTTTTCGACGGGCTGTTAAGTCTTGGTCGAAGTGAAAAAGATTTAGAAGAGCGTCGGAAAAGTAGCCGCCTGCCCGTCCGGCTGAGGACATCAAAAACCATGTGTCACGCGCTTGAGACTATTTAATGACCTTAGCGGTTTCAGGCTCTGGGTCAGGATAAGCTTATATCCTGATGAATCTGTAGCGCTTCTAGTGGTTGGGTTGGGGGAATAAGTATTTATAACGGCAATTTAACAGTCAGTTAGAGTGGCTCTTAACGGACATCCGCGAGCGGCTTTGGCAGAATATCAGTTAGTGTTCCATCTATAAAACGTACCCTTGGACGATATGCCGAATGAATCTGATGAGTTTGATGAATTACTGGAAAAACTGAAAAATTTTCGCCCCAATGATGGAGAGAAAGAAGTTTCTATTTTGTTTGCAAATCTTTACGGAGCTGAGCGCTTAACTCAGCAAATGGAAGTAGAAACTCGCGTCGAGCTGTTCGACCACTATTTTAGAGAGATGGTGGAAACCATTTTCAATCATCGAGGCACAGTAGACAAATTCATTGATTCGACGATTATGGCAGTTTTTAATTCACCACTGCCCTTAGAAGACCATGCGCTGATGGCAATTAAAGCGGCATTGGCAATGCGAGAGCGACTACCAGAAATCAACAGTTCCTGGTTCCCAGAAGAGCAACATCCGCTGAGGATAGGAATCGGCATCAATACAGATCGTGTTTTCTGCGGTAATGTTGGTTCCCCTCGACGAATGGAGTTCACTGTCGTGGGGCATGGGGTGAATGTGGCTAATCACCTGAGTCAACAAGGGCAGCAATATGGCTGCGACATTTTGATTGGTCAAAAGACGTATGAAAGTTGTGCGGAGTATGTTCAGGTGAGAGAAAGAGACTCGACCCAACTAAAACCTGAAGGAAACCCATTCAAGGTTTATGAGTTGATTGGATTGAATGCTTAATTTTTGTCGAGCCAAAATCTTGCTTTATGACCCCAACAACTGATATTGTCCAAAAACTGTGGAATCTGTGCCATGTCGTGCGGGATAACGAAAGTTTGAGATACCAAACCTCACCCTGCATCCCCAGCCGATTGCAAAAGTGTGCAAAATTTGTCACACTTCGGGGTTTTGAGACAGGGGCAAACTGTCTGGCTTCTGTCTCAAAGCTAGATTTTTGGGGCTGCTTTGATTGCCAAGATGTTTGATCCACCGTTGCCTAAAAATGGCACCCCACTTCTAAAAGCTAGAGACTCCAATAAAAATTAATTTTGTATCCTGACCTAGCTGTACCAGTTTCGAGTCCTAGGCAGGGAAAGTACACTTTCCGGTGTAGGAAAGCATGGAAAGACTCGTGTCCCTCCTTTGACTTGATCCGGCTTCACCTCTTTCGTAGTGATGCAATTGTTCAACGTTGTTGTGACCACTGATTTTTTGAATAATCCGAAGCGGAATGCCAGCGCTGCTGCCAAAGGTCTGGGTAAAATATAAGGCACCTCCATTTCTTGTGCGAGCGCGCATAATAACCCAAGGGAACCTGGAGGTCTTTTTCTTTGCCTACCCGCGACACCCTAACTTTTTGTCAAATGAAACCAGAATTCAATTTTTTTGAGCATTGGTATCCTGTGATACCACTCGAAGACTTAGATCCCAAGCAACCAACTTCAGTAACACTTTTGGGACTGCGTTTAGTTATCTGGAAACCCAAATCATCTGAAACTTTCCAAGTGTTTTTAGATCGATGTCCCCACCGCCTTGCGCCTCTAAGTGAGGGGCGCATTGATGACGAAACAGGGAATTTAATGTGTAGCTATCACGGTTGGCAATTTGATGACCAGGGAAGTTGTACTCATATTCCTCAAGCAGAAAATCCAGAACTTGTAAGCAAGAATAAAGAAAATCTGTGCGCTGTAACACTACCAGTTCGCCAGCAACAGGATTTACTCTGGATTTGGCCGGATGCAAAATCAAGCGAACAAGCTGCAAATACACCCTTGCCTTTATCACCGCAGATAGATGCAGCTAAAGGGTTTGTTTGGTCTTCTTTTGTACGAGATTTAGAATATGACTGGGAAACCCTTGTGGAAAACGTGGCAGATCCGAGCCATGTGCCTTTTGCTCATCACGGCGTGCAAGGCGATCGCAAACAAGCCAGACCGATTGCGTTCCAAATCGTGCAATCAACACCCAATTTGATTGAAGGGGCAATAGTTGGGCCTTTTCAAACAAAAATCACTTTTGAACCGCCTTGTCGCTTGGAGTATGCGTTCAGTTTTGGCGGTGGCAGCAAAAAGTTTGGATTGCTCACCTACTGTATACCTCTGTCTCCTGGGAAGTCTAGAATTGTCGCTCTATTTCCCCGTAACTTTGGTCAAACCCTCCATCGTCTCAAACCCCGTTGGTGGGATCACATCACCAATCGCAATCTTGTTCTTGAGGGAGATATGATTCTTCTACAGCAGCAAGAGTATTTTCTCCAACAAGCAAAATCTACCCAAAGCTGGAAAACTGCCTATAAGTTACCTACAAGTGCAGACCGTTTAGTAATTGAGTTTAGGAATTGGTTTGACCGCTACTGTCACGGACAACTACCCTGGAGTGAAGTTGGAATCAATGTTTTACCGACACGGAATATCAATAACGATCGCCAACAAACGCTCGATCGCTACAAACAGCACACCCAACACTGTAGTAGCTGTCGAAAAGCACTTTTGGTCGTGCAACGCTTACAAGCATTGCTTTTAGTCTACTTTGTGATTACTGTTTGTGCTGTTGCTCTCTTTCCTGATGAATTGCGACTTTATGTGGGTTTACCCTTAATTGTGATAGCACTACTAGGTCTAGGATCTTACACTTGGCTGAGATTCTGGCTCCGTCCTAGATTTTACTTTGTGGACTACATTCATGCACGCAGATAAAGGCAATTCTCAGTCACTTTTGCAGTAGTTTCCTGCTCCAATTCAATAAATGAGCCAACAGATGCTCACAAGATAAATATACTAATTATCCTAGATAAATTCCTGTTTTTTATAATCCTTTTCTAGCGTTGCTCAGCTCAATACTTCGGACAGTTTTTTAACTGCCCTGTAAGCCTTACAGAGACAGCCCTGCCATTTTTAACGTATTTTAGGAAACTTAGGGCTGGACTTAAACCTTGAAATAATAGTCCACCATATAGCCAGTTTGGATTTCGCACACTCGATTAGATATAAAACTGTCCGAAGTATTGTGCTAACAGACATTAAAAATAAGAATTTCCGACAATTAATCAAACTTTGGAAAAAAAGCAAAAGTCAGCCTTAACCTACAAAATGCCTGTCTGAGTTTGGTGTATACCCGCAATATTGGTTTTCCCCGCTTAGCTTTAGCAGTTTTAAGCCCTGGGTCAGGATATGCTCCTATCCTGCTCTAAGCTGCTACGCAGCTAAACCGGATAAAATAGCATTGCCTTTATTTTTGATTTTTCGATCCCATTTAACAACCATTTCTCCTTCATTTAATAATCTATGTAGCAATTCCGACAATTCTTCTACTGATTTAAACAGTCGATGTGCTATATATTCTTTCGCTGAATGCCAGACCAATCAAATCAAATTATAATCGGGGCTGTAAGGTGGCAAAAATTCTAAAATAATATGAGGCATTTCGGCTGATATTTGGCTCAGAATATCTTTCTTTTTATGAAAACTAGCATTGTCTAAAACAATTACAATCTTCATTCCAGATTCAGCAAAGTTTTCAGCTTTATTACCCAGTTCTCTCCACTCTTGAACTATCGAATCATTTAAGGCATTAATTTGCTCATAAAACGTATTCGAGTCTCCTCTTTTTATCACAAAATTTAACCTTTTTTTGTCATGATATCTCAACCCACCCATGATATTTACTCTGCCTCTTCTCCTTTGACCTGTGATTTTTTTTCGACGACCTTTCTTACCCCAATTTTTTCTTCTTATCACTCGCAAACTGAATCCACTTTCATCCCAAAACCATACCTGTAAAAGTTCTGGCGTTTGTTTGGTTATTCTTAAATACTCCGACAGCTTCTGTTTAAATACTTCTCTTTCAACGGGATTTTGTTTGTCTTCTAAACTATATTTAGCCCAAATGTAAACGTATTTTTTTTTTATGTAGTATCCTGGATATTTGGGAACTACTCAATTTAATTCCTGTGACTTCTTCTAAATATGTTGCTAGTCTGGCTGCCGTCCATCTCCCAAATTCATATCCATATTCTTCCGGATCTTTATCGATTGTATCTATCAATATTTTTTCATACTCTGGAGTGACCTTGCGAAAATTCCCTGGGCTTCTTTTATCTAAAAAACTATCCAAATTATCTGGGTCGCCATGAACTGACCAATAAGCTACTGTTGTGCAAGCAATCTCCATAAATTCACTAATTTATCGATAAGTTTTTCCGTCATTTATTAGTAATAAAATTAGAACCTTTTCCCTCACGTAATTATCATCAGACTCTTTTAGTAGTTTAATGAGTCTCTGTTTTTGATTTTGAGATAGATGGTTTTTGGCTGGCATAGATTATAACTAATGAGCGCTTATTTTATATTTATATTATACAATCTAGCTGCGTATCAGCTTAGCCTTCGGGTGTGGCGTGTTAGGTAGGGCTTGGTGGATAAGTGCAGAAAGGTTACACGGTCTGGTTATGTGATCGTGGGCCCAAAAAAAGTGGGCAAGATAAACAGGTAAGGCATTGCTGATTCTGGCGTATGAATAAACTTTTCACTTGATGCTACAAAACTCACTCTACTTGGCTTATAGCAATTCCGAAAACTTGAATTCATACTTATATTAAGCAACGCCCTTCATCGGCGTTGCTTAATATAAGTATGAAAAAAATAAGTTGAAAATCTCCGAGCTTGATTGATGCTAATTACTGACTATCGATCACTACGCACCCGCAAGCTACGATACTTCAATCAGAGTTTCTGAGAAGTTGAGGGATTATGAATTTAACTTGAATTGCACTTATTAAGAAAAACTTGGTGTTGCTTAATCTGGGCATAAATAGAAATTTTCGGAATTGCTATAAGCCCTCGAAGGGTAAGTTTTGTAACATCAAGGGAAAAGTTGATTCATACCCTGATCAAGCAACGCCGGAAGGTGACAAGTAAGGGACTTAAGCCCCTTGTTTATAAGTTGGTGAGTGTCCTGAGAAGTCGCTCTTGATTTTAAAGTTGTGGGACTAAGTACCTTACAGCAAATTTAATTCTGGTAAGCCAAGTTAACGATCTTCAAGTCCCTCTTTTGTTGGCGTAGCCTGTCCAAAGGACATAGGGGGATTTAGGGGGATCGCACTACCACTTATCTGAACGCAAACTGCTGTTAACTTCTGACCCAAAGAGACTTGGGCATCAAGCAATGTAGATGTTTTGCTCCCGGCTCTATTTTGCCAATCCGTGCATCCATGGCTAAACTGGCAAGGGAATAGGCATCAAGGGGTACAAGTCCTTTTAGGGCCTGCATTCTCTCAATTAGACTCATGGCCGCCATGTTCATCGCCTGCATTGCATCACCATCGATGGCATGGGTGACAAAACTATCTGAGGTATCAGTGGTAGGGTTAGGGGCAAGGACTGGAGTTGGTTGTTTCGGTAACATACAATAGACCCCTTTTAGTTGATTGACCACCTCTGCTACTCGACAATCACCGTAGTTTGCCATGTATTGACGAGCTTCATTACTGTTTAAGCCTTTAGATTCAGCAAGAAATTTTAGGGTTTCTTCTTCCAGGATATTGATCGCAATATTGAGGTCTCGATCGTAACCCATGGTTATCCAATGAGTATCTGACTCAATCCGCGGCCAAGTCAGGCGTTTACCCTTAATTACTTCTACAGTCAGGTTCAGTTCATTAAAGGCAGACTCGATCGCTGTTAAATTAATCTCACCATTACCTTGCACCGCATGGGAATCCCCAGACCACAATAAAGCTCCATCCACAAAAACTGGTAAGTAAATCGTTGTGCCTTCTACTAATTCTCTACAGTCGAGGTTTCCGCCAAAAGGTCCAGGGGGTACGGTGCTATATTGTCCACTTTCAGCCCTCGCCACCCCAAGAATACCGGGGAACGGACGCACAGGTAATTCAATTCCCGGCAAAAATTCTGTAACCCCACGCTTGAGGTCAAGGAAGAAATGTTTTACTTGGGGTTCAGGGAAGCTAGTTGGGAATTGCCCTAGGGCAAGATTACCCGGCAAGTTCCAGTTGGAGCCATAGGTACGAGGCACAATCCGATTAATTTTGACTTTGAGAGTATCTCCGGGTGCTGCGCCCTCTACAAAGATCGGCCCTGTAATCGTATGGGGTCCACGACCGGGATTATTTACCCGCAGTCTAGTAATTTCTTCGATCGATACCCCCGGCAAAACTTGATTCATGGAAGCCATCATGGTTTCCATGACAACGGTGTCCCCTGATTTAATCCGAGCGCGGGGTGTCTCTGCATTATTAAACCAACCCCATTGGACTGTCTCATCATTGGCTGGCAGTAAGTACACACCACCCTGATACTGTCCCACATATCCTTCCTGTAAAGCTGCCATTTCCGGTCGATTGGTTGGAGTTTGAGCAGTCAGTTTATTTGGTAACAAGGTCGCAGCCGCAGCTACAGTCCCACCAAGAAGAAAACCACGTCGATTCGGCATAGCTTGCTTTTTTATTGTAAATGTCTGTAATCCCCTGATCCATCTAGATCAAAGCAAATATATTATTCAGGCTTATTCTTTTAGAATTTGTTATCTAAAATACAAATAGCTTAAAAAAGGAATAAACACTCACCATAAATCTATATCTTAAAGATGACAGATTTTGAGTATATTTACATCTAATGTCTGAAAAAATAAGGATATTTCAGAGTCCGGTGATTTTTCGCCACTCAAATTCTGGATATTGAGACCGTACTTCTAGAGGGATATTTTTAACGGGACTTAAACAAATTTCAAGCCCAAATAAAGCCCAAACTAGCTTTGTAAGCAGAGAATACGTCCCTATTTTCATTCAGCCACTTGACAAACCTAAAAGATATTGCTGTCCGAAACGCTTCCAGCGCTTTTGCAAAGGTATTTAAAGGTTTATTTACCCATCTACGTCTTAATCCGCAGGTTTTGGTATGCCAGAGAATAAAACTGTATGCACAAAATACCAAAATCAAATGCCTCATTAGACTGCGTTTATCTCTCACTTGATATTCTTTGGTGTTGCTTAATCAGGGTATGAATGAAAAATTTTGGAATTGCTATAAGCCCTCGAAGAGTGAGTTTTGTAACATAAAGGAAAAAGTCGATTCATACCCTGATTAAGCAACGCCCTTAAGCCTTTGTCGAAGTGAACAAAATTAGAAGAGCGTCGGAAAATAGCCGCCTGCCCGTCCGGCTGAGGACACCAAAGAGTCGTGTGTCACGCGCTTGACACTATTGGGCTTTCTTGCTATACCAAATGAAACGCTTGACACACTGGATTCAACCATTATGCCCAACCCCAAAGGATACGAAGATTCAATCAAAGATTCCCGCTTTAAAGCAGCTTGGCAAAACGGCCCGACTCGCACGATTCGAGTTCCGATCGCCCTGGCTAACGCTACTCTCGACTATGCCCGACAACTCGACCAAGGTATTGAACCGCGTGACACAAAGGACGTGTCTGATATCGTGACTAACACCGTTACCGTTGAACCGCGTGACACACGAAATAGGTATGGTGGTTTTGAAGTACAAAAAAAACAGTCTCAATCGCATGACACAAGGACTGGAGCCGAAGAAGTGGCATGGTTAAAGGCTGAGAATAGGCGCTTACAGAATTTAGTGAGTGACATGAGGATTGAACTGTACCATACCCCACCTCCTGAAATTGAGCTACCAGAGGCTGCTGACCTACTAAACAGACTGAAAGCCAAGCGTAAAAAATCAACGGCAACACTCGCAGACATTGAGGCAATTTTGGAGATAATTGAAGAGTAAACCCCAAAAGGGAATTAGGAATTATGCCCCTTTTAAACGGGGCTTTACTCGCACAAAACCTTACAGCAGTGTAGTGTAAAGAGCGAATTCAGTTCTTTGACGTATGGAGCTTCACTGAGTCTAACTCCGATACATTTCCCTGCAACAAGTGTCGATCAATCTTCAAATTTATCCAGTGATACAATGGACAAGGTAAAATGTATCCAGTTTCACGGTTAACAAATTAAATTAAAGATATATTAACTCATGGAAGACAATAAGATTTCCCAATTCATTCAAGCGCTTAAGTTCTTTGAACTAGAGCTAGAAGAAATAACCGGAAAGCCCGGTTATGAAGATAGAAGAGGTAAAGTTATTGCCGTGAGAAAAAAAGGCGATAAGTCACGGATACTGTGCGCTTATTCCACTTACGACGAACTATTTGATTGGGCAAAACAACAATTTCGCAACCCTATTTAACGCTTTGAGTGAGGATAATTTTACCGTTGTT
Source organism: Microcoleus sp. Pol1C5 (assembly GCF_036701115.1). Lineage (NCBI taxonomy): Bacteria > Bacillati > Cyanobacteriota > Cyanophyceae > Oscillatoriales > Microcoleaceae > Microcoleus > Microcoleus sp. Pol1C5. The sequence goes on from NZ_JAUBQE010000027.1 coordinate 69,952, forward strand.
TATCACCATTAGAAAGCAGCCATATTTCCTGCTATTTCCCTTGCTCCCGATAACGTTGGTGTATACCGTTGCTTGGCGTGTGTCAGCTCTGATTTTGCTTGCGATAATCCCAAGGACGCTGACCGCCATTGGGAAGCTTCCACACTCCCCGCTTCTGCGTTCGCCCCATCTCTTCTGCGATATCGAACGCCTCACGGTTGTGACAATTGGCGCTGAATTGCTTGTAGTGGTAAGCCATACCCGCTTTGAGCATTTCCTCTTGCACCGATTGTTCGCCTGACGGTGACTCTAGCAATACTTCAGCGACACTGCGACCGTACTTATCCCGATCCATCTCAATAACAATGACCTGACCTTGTGCTTGGGCAACCAGAGAACGCAGGTAATTCCGAGATTCGATACCCAAGGGTTGCTTGACTTCCGGCGCATCAATGCCGCACAGTCTAATCTTTTGTTCGCGATTGTCACACTTAACTCGAAAAGTATCGCCGTCGTAAATCGAGTTCTTAACTACCTCGCAGCGCAGAGATTGTGTTTCGCTCGGTGGCTTTGCTAGTTTGGGTTTATTGTCGCTGTTGGGTTGGTGGAAGTGAAACCAAATCAAAGCTGCGATGGCTAACAGGGGTAAGGCGTTGAGGAACTTGTGCATTTATTGATTCCCCAACGCTTTTTCTATTGCCAAGTGTGCCAATTGTCGATCAATCCACTTCTGGCAATCTGCAAAGGATTTGGCATCTTTAATCAATACTTTATTGCCTGAAGGAAATTGAATTAAAAAACCTACTTCTTGCAGAGTAACTGTGCAGTTGCGATAGCTTTTACTTAACATCAATTACCACCTCCAAGTTAATCTGCCTATCCTTCTGACCTAAATTTGTGATGCGGCGTATCTTGCCCGCTACGGGGGATTTAATCTGAGTTATTTCTCGCAGTTTCGATTCTATTTCCTGTTTTTGAGCTACCAAGCTGGCTACTTGGTACTGCTGCCTCTGCATCTCGGATTGCTGGCGGATTAGGTTGAGTGAATGCTGGTACTGCTGGTGCTGTTGGTCGCTTTGCGCTTTATCTAAGGCAGCAATTGCCTGATTCAATTCGAGCGCTAATTTAGCCTTGGCTTCGCTCACCTTAGCTCGTTCCGAAGCTTCTGTTCTGATACTCTCCGCCACTTTATTCATCTTTTCGGGTTCCAGAAGATTCCTTAACTTTTCATCCTTAAACCTGAAAAAAGGTGCTGGTGTTGCGGGTAGGGATGGTGTGCCGTTCATCAATTCAATTTCGCTTTTGATGCGCGCGATGGCGGCTTCTTGCACTGCAAAATTAGGTGGAGGTAATTCGGCTACTTGGCTCATAGAAGCGGATAGCTGCTTGATGCTGATATCGATTTGATTGCGCTGCGCTTCCAAACTTTCGCGTTCTTCGGTGCGGTCGCTGATGATTTGATTGGCTGCTACCTCCGCTCCTTCAGCAATCTTTAAATCGTTGAGGGAGATTACTTGTACTTGAATGCGGTGTCTTTTGCCTGGTTTAGTTGATTGCTGTAGCTGAATAATCGGTTGTTTTTGTAAGCGGGGTATGGGTGCGGGTGTTGGCGTGTTGGGCTGCGTGTTGAGGTTGAGGAAAGGCAAGAATCCCACAACTCCCGCTCCCAATGCAGTTGCTATATATTCTTTCATAGGCTTGTCTTAAAAATCGGGTTTAGGGCTAAATATCTTGGCTTCTAGGGAACCTGTGATGTATTGTCCGTTCAGTAGTTTGATAGCTGTTTCTAGGGGACAGTAATTAAAAGTTATTTTATCACCGATTAGTTTGGCAATCTCTAACTGTTTCGGATTGATTGCTATTTTAATCGATTGCGGGTCATCAACTGTGAGCGTACCCGCAAGCAAGATAAGAGTATCGGGAATGGGGGCGATGGCAAATTCTTCTTCGTCAAATTCTATAGTTTGAACCGATGCTGCTGCGGGTTTACCGACTTCGGCGGTCAACCGGCTGGTGATGATATTGGTTCCGGTTTTGAAGATTCCCAGTTTATTTACCACCACAAACTCGTTACCCTCTCCCGCTGCTATAAAATAATTGCCGTCGGCCGAACTAGAATCGCTGGCAAAGGTGCCGCTTACCCGAGCGTAAACGTGGTAAGAAGCTGCATTAGTTTGATAAATCTCTGTGGCATTCGAGCGCAATCCGAGGGAATTCCCCACCAATGCTGTCGGGCCGCCCATTCCGCTTAGCTTAAGCGCTCCCATCAACGTAATTGTGGCAATAGCTAACACCCAATATTCACCAGTGCCTCCAGTTTGCAAGCGCCGGTTGGGATTGGAAACCGATATACACCAAGTTGGATAGGGCCAGAAGAACTGCACTCCCTGTTTGGTGAATACATCGGAGAAGCAGCTCAGGAAGTGTCCCAAGGGTAGAGAAAGCCACGTTTTCCAATCTGCATAAAAGTAAAGCGGCAAAGATACCGCAGCCAAAGCGCAAGTTGCCAAAAAGCAGTGAGTAACCGAACGGTGGGGAAAGCGATCCTCAATCCAATTGCTAATCGGAAACAGGATTTGACCGACGGTACTTGTCGATGTATCCAAATCGGGTAGTTGGCTGCCGGCAATCGCTAATGCTAAATGCAAAGGATTGGCAGTGGTCAAAATCAAGCTCGTTCCCGCTGCTGCGATGATGCTGTGAGTTAATGCCATCATTTCAAAGTTTCTCCCAGAGGCATAGCTTTTCCGGTTTCGTCTATTAGCTCTAAACCGTATTCGGATGGTTCGTCTAAATCTAAATCTGCTATTTGACAGCAGTCATAAAACTCAGCACCGCCTGTCATAGTAAGCTCGTAAATATTAACCCACTGCCCGGGGTGAAGTTTATGCGATTCGGTGGCAGGAATCCCTTTAATCATTGTCCTAACCTCTTCTTAGCTCCTTCAACCCGCCCCAATTGTTTGGCAGCCATCGCCACAGTGAATACAACGCCACCAAAGATTTGCCAATTCTTGTTACCGGTTCCCATTCCCACATACCGAATCACGGCAAATGAAAACAATCCTGCCAGAATGATCGGCATCATCACCAAATACTGGCGGTGTTCCACTGTTGGATTGATGCCGTGTTTCTCCTGCCTCACTACTTTTCTCGCCAACATCGGATTCCTCCCCGCTAGCGGTTGCAGTTGGGAAAGCCGAGCTGCTGTGAGATTCAAACCCAATTTTGCAGCTTCATCTTCCATTGCGGATCTAATGGTGCGGTCGCTCGGCAATTCAAGTTCAACTTCGATCATTTTGATGAAGATATCGCGTCCGGGATTTGTCACCGCAGAACAACAAACGCGGCAACCAGCTTCGATTAGATCCTCCAACCAGAATCTAATCCCCGTGGTGAGGCGCTTGGCTTCGGGCAAAATCAACAAGGCATCAGTGGGAAGATTGAGTTCGATTTCCTCCTTAAGTTGGTCTACGGTCAATTGTTTAACTTTGCCTTTGTCATCCTCCATTTCGGTAGGAATATCCAGTTGTTCTGCCAATTGCTGAAAGAATTTCTTGCCGCTTCCTTTATAGGTAGCCGTAGCAATGGAGAACTCCCCCGCCAATTCCAGAGCAACGCCCGCTGCCACATCTTCCAATCCCGTGCCTAGTTCCCCGGTGACGATGCAGCAGTGACCGCTGCGGAGGATTTCGCAGACTTTGGTTACTTCGTTTCTTGATTTTTCTGTTGGTTCTTGTTGCGGTGCCGCTGCAACAGTTGTTGGGCTATTGATGCGGCACTCTGCTTTGGGTTGGCTGCATCCCTCACCGCTTGGAGTTTTGCTTTGAGGTCAGCGGGTAAATCATCCTCGGTCATCCCCGCCGCTAGGTGAAGCTTGATGAGTTCCGGCATCGCCGCCTGTTGCACCTTGAGTTCGGCTGCTTCCCGGATTAACTCTTCTAACCCGTCCCCATCATCGTCACTTCCGGGTATGTCCGGCTGCATCGGAATCTCTAACGCCGATGCCAAGCCCGAGCTTTCCGATAGCGCTAGCTGACCCCCACCGCCGAATCCCTGCATCTTCCCGGTTTGTCGGATGTGCTCGCTCAACTCCTCCATCAGTTTCATTTGCTCGGCGTTGAGATACGGGCCATCCGCATCCTTGCTTGCCTCAATTCCCAGGTGCTTCAATCTGTTGTAATACGTAGACGATCCGATACTTAGCTCTTCACAAACTTGTTCGGGCCGCCATTTGGTGGAAAGTTCTGCTGTCATTGGAATTATTGTAGTTTTTTAATATCAGATTTACATAATATGTACTATACACCGCACAAAATCCACACATCAACCGGAATGTCGAACTGGAATTCACCCTGCACTTAACTCAGTCATTCCACTGTCATAAAATGAGTAAAGCCAGTGTATTTTGTTACTTAGCGGTATCCCACAAACCAAATAGGAATGAGAACCAATGCACAGCGACATGAGCGACAAGCAAAGTAGAGCGTGGAACATGGGAACCTTAGCGAAAAAGCGCAGGAATCCCAAAAGCGGGGAAAGCAGAGATATCCTGACGGGTGCGGATTGGAACGAGGGTACCGCAAGCAAGAACAGCACCGGAGTTTCCACCATCGCTGAAAGCATTGGCGGGGATGACATCACCGACTGGGCGAGATTTCGAGTGAACGTTCCCGTACAAGTGAATTTAGTAACCGACAATGCCATCGCAGCAATTGTCAACTCTAGCCGCAGCGTGGTGGTGGATTCGAGCGATGGATATTCGAGCAACTTGACAACAGCTTTGGAGCAGGGAGTCTACTTTCTCCAGTTCAGTACCGAATCTTCGATTCCTGCTTTGTTTACGTCCAAGTTGACCTTAACGGAGGTTTAGACTAATCGGTGCAGATGATGGCATTGGGGCAGTGTTGGTCGATGAGAGAACGCACGACGCTCCACTCGCCCCGACCCCCGGACCATCCGAGTTTGTAGGGCAGGAAAGGAGTTAGTTCCAATTCCAAGGATTTACCGTAAAGCTTGGACAAACAAAGCGCCAGGGCACCGTAATCGGTGTAGCGTTTCTTGCTGCCGTGCAAGTTCTGACCCGCCATGCTGCACACCCAAAGCTCTGGAGTAAAGCTAACCCGAATCATTTGGATCTTGCCGGGAACAAACCGCTTTCCGCCTGCATCGGGGCCGCAGAAGCGTCGATATTCCGATTCCACCAACGGCCACTCGGATGCAATTGCTTTACCCAAACCCGTATGCAGCACGCCAGTGCAACAAACTTGGTGAGCGATGATGCCCGTTTCGATATCAGGGATGAGTTTGAGTTTTATTTCTAATACCATGTGCTCTATGATACTTAGCTCTAAACAAATCCAAGTTGGCTGAAGTAATGATTTTGTAACAAACTGTAATAACCTGGATTAAAGATTAAGTTGGTGGAGCATCAAAGTAACGTTAGAGAGAGCAATTCTGAGAATACCAAACGCAGAAGAACTTAGTGGGCGAGTGCACCGAAACGCAGCGAGAATCTTTGTATGCGCTAGCACCGAAACACAACGAGTATCTTGGTATGCGGTAGCACCTAAACGCAGCTTATAGCTTTGAGTGCAGAAACACCACAAATATCTTTTTGATATCCAGAAACACCGAAACACAGCGAGTATCTTAGTATGCGGGAGCACCGAAACATAGCCATAGCTCGGATAGCACAAACACCGAAACGCAGTACATAGCTTTGAGTGCACAAACACCACAAATATCTTCTTCTTGATTGATGATATGCGAGTGCACAGAAACACAAAGATTATCTTTATATGCCAGATCACCGAAACACAACGAATAGCTCTGTGTACCAGAACCTGAAAATAATGGGGAAATTCGGGCAACGGGAGAAGCTTGGTGTAATGCAACCGCTGCCCAACTCCAGTGATTACCAGCCTCCACAGGCATAATAGTAATCCGATTCTATTTCGTGCTGGAGTTCTAGTTGAGCTAAGTAAAGTGTGAGGGATGGTTCTGGTTCGATGTATTGTGCTAATTCTTGCTGTAACAATAGAGCTATGGATTGCACTAACCTAATTAGGAGCATGGAAATTAGGATTCCTGTTTCTAGTTTTACACCCCCTGCGATAGCCTTTTTATTGAGTTGTTATGGGTAATAATGTAGCGTTAATCTTTGGCTTTTATTATTCCCAGCAATCCCCTAATCTATGTAACCATGCACCAATTTAATTGAGGATTGCTGGGCAATCTAGCTATGCGGATGCACCCAAACACCCAGCGCACAAACTCTCGGCACGCCGGGCTTTTGATTAGATGCAGGGATTGGAAGAGTTGCCCCTACGCCCGGTTCTCATGGAGCCTAGCAGGGTACTGACAACGGTGCAGCGTTCGGCATTTTCTTTGACTAGGTGAATGCGACCCAAGCGTCCGTTGCTCACACCGAGCCAGTTGTACTGCATCCGATAGGCTCCATCTTTTTTATCGTAGTAGAACGTGGCAGTTTTAATCGTGACTTTTGGGTCGATGCCCGCACTTTGCCACTGGGGAGGTGCATCAACTCGGTTCACTGAATATTCGATGCCCTGGGGAGTTTGTCGAATCAGGCACTCCATGATTAATCTTTCACGTCGAGCTTCGGATTTAGCTGTTTGGAAGCACCAATAAATCCGATCGTTTGCTACACTAACTTGTTGGGAATTCATAAACCCAATCCATCCGGGTACTGCAATAACGCACAAGATGTTGAGGATTGCGATGATGATGAGTTTTTCAGTTAGCGTAAATCCAGAATCAGGTGAATAGCGCATGGCATTTAGCTCGTATTGTTTACACTTCCTGCGGTAGCTGTTTTCTGAGAATTTCTTTGTTCTCGATAATTAGGGTTGTTGCCATGAAAAAAAGCGATCGCACTCGCTTGTAAGTACGACCGCTCAGTTATTCGAGAGTGCGCTTACTCTTTTACTCTCGGTCAGCTTCACTAACTCGGCGTTTGGATTGTTTTACGCTTTTGATTCCGAGTTCGGCATCGATGTCGGGTTCCATTCCCAATAAATGGACGTTGCGCTCCATCCATTCACTAACCTCGTCTAGGGTGGCAGCGCGCCGTTTCAAGGACCTCGGTTGCGGTTGCTGGGGTTTGGGATTCTGGGCTTTGATGCGGTTGGCTTGGTTCCGAGCTTCCTCAAACTCTTCTGGGCCGGCATTCTCGGCCGCGTCTATTGCTTCGTTGATGCGGCGGGTTGCTTGCTGTTCGGGCGCTTCCACTTGGCGCAGGGTCAGCTTGTTCTCGTTGATTTCGAGCAGCCTCGCCTTCACCCGCTGGAGGTTGCGCTTGCGGGCTTGGGCGGATTCCAGACTTAGAAAGAAATCCGGTGCTGCGATAAATTCCTTGATGCCCGCATTCACTTTGGCGGCCAGTTCGAGCATTTCACCAAGGAGTTTGGCCGACTTGGATGTGAGCGCGGTGGCTCCTGCGGTATCGAAGTAAATCCTTCCCTGCCAGCAAGTATCGCCCCGCATTTGTTCGACCAGCACGTCCGGGATATTCGAGAAGTTGGGTGCACTGACGGCGATCGTCCGCTTGTTGGGATTTCGGAAATCCGCTTCAATTCTGATGCCGTTGGGAAGGTCGCTCGTGTACCGCGCTACGTTTTCTAGAGATTCTGACGATTCATCTTCAATGCGTTCGAGGATGCGGTGTCCCCATTCGTCTAAGGCTACTGAAAGCAGCTCTTCGGTAACGGCTAACAAATCTTTGAGCTTGGTCAATTCTTGGATGCGTTCTAAGCCAAAGGTATCCTCGAAGTGGGTGCAGAAACGCTCCCAAAGGTATTTATTCAGGGGTTGGAAATCCCATTCATCTTTGGAATAGGAACCGTCTTTTTGGCGGCAGCCCGGTGCGACGATGAATTGCTCTAATTCTCCCTTAGATTTAGCATCCATAAAGGTGGCCCGTTTGTCTCGGTTCAGCCAAGCTGTTTGCCTCAACCCGTAGTAGAGTTTCTTGTAGGTGGAAAGCGCATCCTTGATAGCGGTTTGCGCTTCGGCACCGATTGCCGCTTTTTCTGAAGCCTGGGGCGCGTAGATTCCGAGTTGGGATTTATTGATGAAGCTCACAGTCTTTGTCTCCTGAAATTGAATTCTGTTTGCACCGAATGCGAAAGCTGTTTTATTTACTTTCCTTTTTTCTTTTCTCTTCTTATTCGCGAGCCTTTTAATGCCTTGATCGGGGCAATTTTGTGAACGATAGCGCACGATTCTGACAGCCAAGTTGTATTGATTGGCTAGGTCAATCATGTGCTGGGTTCCGGATGACGACCCATCCCAGAAAACAATGCAGTGAGTGGCATACTGCGCCATTTCTTTGTTGCGCCGATAACCCGCTGATTTACCGTAGCGATTCCAATCTGCGGGCATTACCTTGAGCGCCATTTCCCGCGATTGGGCGTAGCGTTCGCCCAGGCGATCGGCACCCCGCGCTCCTCCAGATACTATTTCTATCTGGTCGGTCGAATAACGCTGGAGGTACATATCCACCAACCTTTCGAGCAATTCGTAATCGTTGAAATCTCTCGAACCGGCGATGATTACTTTGAGCATCTTCTTTTCCTCAGTCACTACACTTTTAGGAGACAGGGGAGCGAGGAAAAGTTAGATTTTGTTAGGCTTGCGCGAGCGGTTATCTACTTCTTAGCTAATCGGGTAGCTGCGACCGTTTTGTTGGCTTCTCGCCCTGTGGTTAGTAGCAGTTGGCGAGTCTTCGAGCCTTACTGCTACTTGATACGGGGCGCGAAGCTTACAAAACTGCCAGCTACCCGATTAGCTTAGAAGTTGTCTGCGAGCCGAGCCTTACAAAATCTTGCTTAGGTCAAGGCTTAGAGTTTGCTCGCTTAGAAGAGGTTAGAATTGGGAAGATTTCAGACGCCGCCAACTCGCTTAAATAAAATAAAAAAATTTGTTGGCGGCGCTTGAAATCTTAGTGCCGCCGACAACACCCAAGCAGCAATAAAAAATCGTTGTCGGCGGCACGTCCCAATTGTTAGCGAGTCTAACGATTGCAAACTCTTACTTGCTCTCGGACGCTTACGGAGACTTAGCAAATACGGTTCGCTTACAAACTGCAAATTTTCACACGCCGAACTTAGCGAATACGGTTTAGTTAGTGTCAGTTGGCGAGTCTTCGAGCCTTACTGACACTTAGTAAAGCCTATTCGATTAGTGAGACTGTGAAAATTCCTTGCAGTTTGTTAGTGAAGCCTATTTGCTCAGTCGGAGTTAGCGTGCGTGAGGCCTTGCACCGTTTCCGACCGCCTCTGTATACTGCCAAATGTAGTGACGGCCCAGCGGCCCGAGCGGCCCCAAACAAATAAAAGCGAAGCAACTGCTTTTGCGAGGAAGTTCGGGGGAGCAATTTCGCATTCATGCTAGAAATCCTCCCCCGAACTTCCGAGGAGTGTCTCCCCCCGAGGGGGCAGGGGGGGGCAACGAAACCAAAGCGCAGCAACCTTTTGAATTTCAAGTGCGATCGCTTGTGCCAGCGCTGATGTGTTTCTCAAGTGCTTTGGATGGCAGCGGGCGACCGTGCATGATAACCGCTTCTGTTAGTCAAAAAAGTGCGATCGCGATCGACAACCGTGAGGCCCACAGCACCAGGGGCGATCGTTGGTGCAGAAACACTCTTAAAGCGGGGACACGCGCAATATCCACCCCTGCTTTGACTGTAATTGTCCTAAAATATTGATGATTGTTCTGCAAACAGCCAACATCTGGAAGGTAAAAAAAGGACAGTTTACGCTTTCTCAAACGCTTGTTGTGATTGAAAACGAGCTGTTTTCTTCTGTGTTCAAAACTTTCGATTATTACCACATAGAAAATAACATCGGTGAAGTTTAGTTTTGGGTATTTGCAGCAACTTGTGGAGAGCAAGAGAGCATCCAGGATGTTGGTTTGAAATGTTTGCAGCAACTTGTAAAGAGCGGGGGAGCATCAATGGAGTTGGTTTGGAGTCTTTGAAGCAGGGTGTGGAAGAACTTGAGTACAGGGCGAACGAGAAATGTTACATCCAAAGCCAGAAACAATTGGGAGCGACCGTACTGAAGCGGGAAAGTTGCAGAGAAAGCTGCTGCGGGCGGGGGGTTTGGTATTCCCTGCCGATGATTGGGACGTACCCATGCTGATGCCCGAATGGCAGGCAACGGGTTTGGAGCTTCCCCTGGACGCTTGGGGCAGCAAAGCCAAGAAGCGGGGAACTACGGGAACTTTCCATTTTTACCAGGACGATTACAAATTTACGCAACTGCTGTCGAATCCGATGGCATTGCCCGCCCTTTATCCCAAGGCAGCCTGCGAATTGAATTTCAGCACCGACTTGAATACGCCCCTGGCTTACCTGATGGGATTGATTTATGCCAAGCGGTGGACGAGCCGGGTTTGGCAATCAGAAGCAGCGATTCGGATTTGGGTGGATGTTAACTTTGCTGCTGAACAAGCCGAGTGGCAACTGTTGGGAGTCCCTAAAGGGTGGAGGGCATACTCGACTAGGGGATGCGGCGATAACTTCCTGTACAACCTAGACCAGTGGGAAATGGCGTGCCAGCGGGCAGGGACGAAGGAAATCGTGTTTTTGGTAGTGGGAGGCGGCAAAAAAATCAAGGAACAGTGTACCAAGCGCCATTGGATATGGGCTCCCAGCTTTTGGGAAAGGGCAACGGGTAAATTTGAGGGAGAAGGAGCCGGTAAGGATGGGCGGCAGGAGCAGCGGGGGATGGGGGAACAAGTTTGAGGAAGCGCTTCAGAGGTTAGCCATGCTGGAAGAGAACCCGAATATGAAGGGGAAATACGGCATCAAGCAAGTTAGACCGGGGCGCTGGTCTGTCCTTCCTAAAACGTGGAAGGGGGTGACAAATCCATTTGCGCCATAGAAAAATGAGCCATGAAACCGGGTTGGGGAGCCACTGTAACTTTAGTCGCGGTGGGTGCCGGTTCTTTTAGAACTTGCTGGATGTAATCGATTCGGGAGGTAAGGAAATCCAATTGTTCCCTACGCTGCAATGCTTTAGCTGCTTCCTTGAATTCGGGAGACTCAACCGTTCCCAGATGCACTACAAAGCTGTTGCCCTTTTTACCCGGCAAATCTCGATTGGGAGAGCGCAATCGGTAATAAGTTCGATCGCTATTACTGGGTGAATAATCTTCAATGTAAGCGCCTTGGGGCAGTAAAGTTTGACACCCCAACCGATAGCGTTGTTTCTTATAATTGGCAAGCAAGCGCTGAAGTTCTGATGGCGGAGTATTGTAAGCGGTTAGGACTTTAGATGGAACCTTGGGAATAGCCCAAATGCAGTTTTCTAGGCGCACTAAATCGCATCCCAGTATTGCTTGCAGGTAAGCTTTTCCAGAGGTAGCAGAGTAGTGCTTTTCAAAGGTACTCCACTTGGTGATGATGCCGTCGTTGAATCGGTATGCCGACTCTTTTGCCTTACCCGATAGCAATCCAACTATCAGGTACTTACGAGCTAAATTCCACGCTCTAACCAACACTTGTTCGCGTTCTGCTGGATCTTCAATTACCGACAATACGAAGTTGAGCATTACCGCATCAGCGGACAATGGGGTCGAATCGGGGAAGTAGTACGGGTCGTAACGGCTGACTACGGGATATCCCAGTGCGCTCAACCGTTCTGCATCTTGCCCGTAACCGCAACCGTAATCGGTGATTGTAGTTTCTGGGGTGATGAACCCAAAATCAATGGCTCTTTGGCAAGGTCGCGATAACTTATGGCGGTTGATTGCTGCTTTGTGGCGGTGTAGCATTGGGTTGCATTACGTGTGATGAATAGATTCGATTCATACAATTGTATCTCCCAGGATGAGCCTGGGAGTAAGAGTCAATCACTTCGATTCAATTAGTAGGGAATCTCATCGGTTGCCCAAGTATCTGTTACCCGATTCGTAATATCCCAAGAACTAACATCTTTGAGCGTTTGGGGAGTTTTTACAGAGTTGGGAATTACCGATACCTTGACTTCCACATTCCGCCTTTCCCAAGAACGGCGGTTGTATGCTTTGAGTTCCTCCAAGTTCATTCCCCACTTTTGGGTAGCATAACTCACCAGTTGTTCGAGAGTAAAGCGCTTGTCTTCGGGAGTCCCAAATACCTCTGCAAACTTAGCTTTGTAGGCATCCCAGGAGAAGGTATCGCCCTGAGCTATTTTAGATTTCCTGAGCGCTCGTCCTTGCAGTTCTCGGATGGCATAGTACGCGCTTTCCCACTCTTTCTCACAGTAATCTTTGACGGTAAAACCCTCACCAAAAGCAGCATCAAAGTTCGGGAGTTGGGGTTGTTTCACAGTTGTGCGAGCCATAGTGTACCTCGTAATTGTTGTTTTCACCGCTGCGGTAGCCGTTTTGTGGTTTTTTCCTGTGCTTTTTTAGTGTTTGAGCTTTGGGGAATCGAAGTTACTCAATTCCCCAAAAGTGAGGATTAGCTCTCACATAAAGCTAAGGGCCCAGATGATGAAAATTCGGGGAGCGCGGGGATGGTCAAAGGGCGATCGGGTTCTAGAGCTTCCCAAGTCCATGCTTTAACGTGTTGGTCGTAACCTAGGAAGTGCTGTTTCCAAGTTTCTAGGGTGGGCTTTGTGTGCGACGTAACGTAACAGCAAGCCGATTTCTTTTTCTCTCCGACTATCTGGCGCTCTACCTCAAACTCGAACACGCACAGGCTCTTAAATAAAGCGTTTTTCGGTTTTGCTGCAATGCGGTTTTCGATGGCGTGACAAGCTGTAAGTTCCGCACAAAATTGCTGCCAGTGTTGGCTGAAACTAGCTTGATTCGCACCCTTGGCTTTGTAGCTCAACGGAATTGAATGCAGCGGTTGGTTGTCCGAGTTGAGCAAGAATACTTGGAACAACTGAATGTTGCTGATGCGCTCGTTTTCCTTGCAAGCGCGATCGTACAAACCGATGATGACTGTCTGCTGCAGTTTTTCGCTTTCATCCCGGTCAAAGGCGAGTACGGGTGTCTTGGGGCAGACAATTATTCGGGGTTTCTTTATCAGGATTCCCTGCTCGGTTTGACCTGAATTGAAGGCGTACTCGATGAGCTGGGATTCGTCGAAATTTAGCCAACCTGCTTGTGCCATCTGATCCGCACTTACGAAGTAGCCGCAGTGTTCTAAATTCGATTCTCCCCGCACTGCTTGAATGCGCGGCAAACGAGCTTCGGGGTCAACGAATTCAGGGCTGGCAAACTCATCGCGCTCTACGGTAGGTTCTACTGTTTCGGAGATGGGAATTGCATCGGATTGGATATCAGCATCGGATTGAACATTAGATTCAGATTTCTTAGCCATGATAAAACCTCCTATTTTTCACCCAAGCGAAAGCTCTTTACTTTCACTTTCATCGGTCATTTGTTATTGATAGTTGATAGTGAAAAAGCCCCAATAAACTTTTACTTGGGGCTGTTTTTTTCTATCAATCTGTGCGTTATTGGAGATGTGCTGGATTTACCACAAGCGCTCCATATTCTTCACCTTCTGGGATGAAATCTTCAACAAAAGCGCCGTTTACTTTAACTGTGGGTACGGGGCCTTGATTGGTTTTCACTTTGTGATACTCGGAACGCACGGCTTCTCTTGCTTTGTCTTGCAAGATGGCGATGCAGCAATCTTCATCTTCTTCGGGGTCTATTTGCGCCCATAACGAGCAACTTAAATCAACTGAATTGAAGTTAAGCAAGTTGAATTTACGGGTATACACCACGGCGATTGTTCTGATGTTCATGGGTTTACTTTATTTGGTAATGTTGCACCCCAAGCGCTAGCAATTACTTGGGAGCTTTGTTGGTTATTGATGCTGTTAGAAATAATCGGATTCAAAATCGCAGGCTTGGGGAGTTTGGGTAATTTTGTCCTCGGTCAGCCACTTTGTTTCTCCCTGCCCGGTGAGCGCTTTGACTCCGTAATACCAAATCGGTTCAGCCATCAAAGAGCCGTGCTGCCACCGGGGGGCGTAGAGTTCGATACCGAAGATGCGCTTTTCTTCCCAATCTTCAACTGGTAAATCTGGGGCGATCGGCCATACTTTTTGACCGATGGCATAAATCGGTGTTGGAATAATCCACTCGTCATCCGAGTCTGCTGCAACTTCGAGACAGCATTGCAGCTCGATGCTTTTGGTAGTTAAGGGAATGCGGTAAGGCTGAGGTAGCGGAATCGGTTTGTCGGGTTGAATTATCATGGCAATTACTCGCTAGTTTCACCCCAAGCGGTAGCCATTATTTTAATGTTTTATGATTCATTTAAAGGTGGAATAATCAATCACTTAATTGACTTCAATAAAAGAGCTAACGCTTTGGTTGCAAATAAGATCAATCAAAGCGATGAATCAGAATCAACCCGGTTGTTATTTAATCCACTGGCAACCCGCTATCGGTAATTTGAGCAATTCTAGAGGTACGGCATCCCACTACTTGGGCAGCACTAAGAAACCCGTAGGCGATCGTTTGATGGAACATCAATCTAAAGTAGGAGCGCGAATCACCAAAGCTGCGGTGGAACAGGGACGGGAGTTGGTGTTGGTGAGGACTTGGCGCGGGGGGTGGAGTCGGGAACGGGAACTCAAGAAGCGCCATAACAACCGTTTGTTATGCCCCATCTGCAATCCCCATTCTGGTGGCAAACGCCGTAAACCTAGAAAACACAAGGGTTGTGATGTAGCGGTAGAAAAAGATTAGCGATCGTTTGTTCGCCTGGACTCACCCCATCTCCATAAATGGCTGATGCGACCCCCCTGCTAAATAGGTTTAGGAAAGATCAGCCATTCAGGAAAGCTCGGACATCAAACAAACTAAGTTGCCCCGCACTTGTACTTACGGCTTTGCATCTTTGATTGCGCTGTGATAACCCGTTGCGCCAACCCGGATAGGATGCGGCCGGCCATCCCGTACTGATGAAAGAGGGAATCTTGGCAACTTCTTGGAGCCATATCCTGTAGGGCGTGTATTGTCTGAAGCCGAAGGGAAATCGCTCCTTCGATATCCATTTCTTAGCGCTTTTCCCTTCTATTGGTTCTCCCACGAGCAAGCATTGAGCTTCGTACTCTAACAGAGCGCTGGCAATGCTGCGGATTGCTTTATCCCTCCAGGTAAATTCTTTCATGGGCTAACTCCGTGTTTGCTACACTATCCGTGTGTTTTATACCCGTGCTGGGGCTGTAATATTGATACTTCCCCGGCATCAATAATTTAATTTTTCTCTAATTGCTGTTGGTGTTTCTTAGCTTCTGAGATTCTACGCTGGAGAGTTTCTAATGCCATTATTGCTGTCCCATTACCCCGATTAGCCGATTGGATGTACTGCTGAATCAATTCTTCGGTGATTTGTCGGTCTAGCCACTGCACTAATTGTTGACGTGCTTGGGGATTGGTGTTGCCGAACATCTCGAACATTCCCAACTTCTGCATCTGCTCTAAGGTAATACTTTCCACCCCTTTCACGGCTTCTTCAAACTCTTGGGCGGTCAACTGGGACGGCTCATGGGGATGCTGCTGTAAGAGAAAGTAATCGATTTCTTGGTACGCGCCGACATACATTTTATAGTGAACAGTGTCGCATAAAATAGCGTGTTCTGGTGCTTCATCATCAGAGCCTAAGTTGTAGGGTTCTAAGTGAATTGTTAGATTTATGTGTTCGATTAGAGGTGCGTACACGGTGTAGTAACTGAACGTAGCCATTGCTCTGCCGTTGCTCCATGTGGCTTTGCTTCCTTGATAGTAAAGAGCAAAGTATTGAGTGTTGCTGATTCCAATTATGGACGGTAACATGGGTGGCATTGGTACGGGTAATTCGATGAATTGTGTTCTTATCATGATGATGGCTCCTGGTTTAATAGAATAGAAAGAAAACAACCTTCAGCTTTATCAGGTAAGCTTTTCACCCCCTTTATTCCTTGGCTTTGCAAAACTCGATCTGCTTCATCTAACAACTCAAACGAGTCAAAGTAAACTTGGATGAGGGCTGCATTTTTATGATGCTTTAACGTGTAGCCTCTTTCGTGATGGCAAGGATTGCGGCATTTCACAAAACGAGCTTTTCTGAGGAGATTGTGAATCTTTCTGGTCATTTTCCTGCCTCCTGTTATTCAAAGAGAATGAGAGCGCTGCTCTCTTGTCCTTTCCTATACTCCAGGTCTACCTGCTTTCTCAAGCCTTCAAACTCATCAAATAACTCACTGCGGACGTACGTGGTATTCTTGAGACTAGAAAGCTTGTAATAGGCGCGCTGCCACTGGTCAAAAGAGTTTAATGATGCGGTGCAGTACAGCAGCCAATCGCAGTTGTTCAGGTGCTTGAACCCCCATTGTTCGTTCGTCCATTCGGTATTGGCATCTCTGCTGTGCCAGCACAGATACACGGCTCCCGGCAATCCTTTGAGCAGCACTATCTCGTAAAGATTCCAGGGGTTTGTGTATTCGCGGCAAAGTTCTTCGTTGATGCACTCACCGCATTCATCTAAACCCATTTGAGCGCAATTTAACCCTAAATAGCAGTGCATACTATCACCTCTAACTTGCTGTTGTTTTCACCCTAGGGATAGCAATTATTTTTAAAAGTATGTTTTTGTATTAACATAAAAGCATGAAAATATTGTCTCAAATTTACTAATAATTTCATGCTTTTAGTGTAACTATCGCACTCTCAAATGAGTTTCTCGCTCTGCAAAATAAGCAATTTTTTGAGCTTCGATATCTCCTGATTCCAAAGCTTGGCGGATAGCTCCGTTATCTGCTGATACTTCAATGCGCTGAAACTGGGGAGGAAGTTCTGCTGCTTCGCAAATTAGTTTGAGGGGCAAGACTCCACCGTTGTTGCTGATAGTTAAATTGAAGCGGCGCAGACTTAGTGTCTTGATACCCTGAGCTTCGAGACAACTCTTGAGCTGTGCCTTCATCCACTCGACTCGTTTGCTGCCGTTAGCTGCTAGTTTGCTCAGGCGTTCTGCTTCAGCTTTGCGCTGTTTGCTAGTGGCATGGCGGTTGGTGATGGCAGCGCAGTAATTGTCTATTTTGATGAGCCATTGGTCGTAGGTATCATCCCGCTGTTCGAGCAGTTGCTGCACTGCTTCTTCTAATTCGGGTGCGATTTCTTCACCTTCGATGCTGTCGATTAATTCGTCCAAATCTTCAAGTTCGGCGGTGAGTTGGTGCAGCGATTTACCGCGCGCTCGTTCTTTGGCTCGGTGAACTTCGCAGCGGCTGGAGATAAGAGCGCGCTGTTCTGGATTCATGTGCTGCCACGCTTGCTGCACGATTGATTCGGATTCAGCAGTTTCGGGAGTGTCGTGCTGTGCTGTTAGTTGAGCTTTTAGCATGGTCAGCGCTTCTATTCCCTGCTCTGAGGCTGCTAGCAATTGAGCGCACAGGGCATCCAATAAAGGCGTTTGGGGCGTAGATTCAAGCGATTCAGTGGAAGTAGGAACGTCTAAGGGCGCTGGTGATTGTGTCTTCTTTCTGGGCATGATGTTCTTACTATTATTCTAATTGTTTGCACCCACTGCGATAGC
Organism: Microcoleus sp. Pol1C5; assembly: GCF_036701115.1. Lineage (NCBI taxonomy): Bacteria > Bacillati > Cyanobacteriota > Cyanophyceae > Oscillatoriales > Microcoleaceae > Microcoleus > Microcoleus sp. Pol1C5. Next base: position 87,484 of record NZ_JAUBQE010000027.1, read on the forward strand.
TTTTTTGTTTAATTTTTGTGAGTTTTTAGTTACTTAGTTATGCGTTATTATTTAAAATAATGGAGTTGCCCCAAGTGCGGACTTGAGGCAGAATTTATTAGAGCATGACAACCACAGTCAGATTAGCTGCCACTAATTTAAGTTGAGCTTCGGTCAACCCAATTGTTTCGCCATCATCCGTAGATGCAGCAGCAATCACTTGACCGCAGAGAGCAATCCTTCGGTTGGTAATGCAGGTTAAGGGTAACTCCTTGCATAAAAACTCTTCGTCGCAAATTAAATCGATGTTGGGGTCTGTGAATTGATCGCGCACGTATTCTATTAACGCCTCCTCACCTTCGACGCCTACTCGGTTTTGCAGGTCGGCAAGTTCCAGCTTTTCTGCCACTTCTAATCGGTGGATTCCAGTGTTGTTAATCAAAGCGTAGAGCATAGCTTACTCCCTATTGTTTGCAACCCAGCGCTAGCCATTTTATTTAAATTGTTTGTATATTTGATATTAATATTAATTGGATGCTGCCATGACATTAACAAACCTCGATAACCTGACAATATCCAGACACAAAGCGGCACTCAAACGCAATCAATTGAGCTTACCGATGGCTGCTGCCGTTGATGCGGGAATTCTGTTGCCCCATCACGCGCACTTGGATTACGGATGCGGTCGCGGTGACGACGTGCGCTTCCTTCAAGCAATGGGTTTTCGTTCTCGCGGTTACGACCCTTACTACTTTCCCCGCACTATTAAAAGAGCCGCTGATGTTGTTACGCTGCTTTACGTTCTAAGCACTATTGAAGTTCCCGCGCTGCGGTGTGAAACGCTCGTCTGGGCTTACGAATTCACTCGCCAAACTTTGGTAGTCAGTGCCATCACCGGGCGATCGAGGAATCATGGAGGTGTCGCTTACAGCGACGGCGTAATTACGCGGTGGGGTACGTTTGAGAAGTGCTATTCCCATACCGAACTCAAACACTTAATTGAAGATACTCTAGGTGTACCTGCCCGCTACCTGGCTCACAATACCTACATTGTTTCTCACAACTCTCATGCTCTTCCCCTAATTGTGCACAGCAGCGACCGCCGTTACTTGGAAAAGTGCCGCTCTCTCCTTTATTCGCAGCAGCAGGAATTACAGAGTGCTTGGATTCCTCCTGCGGATGCCATCATTGAAAAGCATTCCTCTATCCAGAAGGGTAAGCGCTATTACTATTTTAGGTTGAAGTCGCGTTCTCGCTCTCTCCCCCACGGTAAGCTAACCATGTACTTGGGAACTGCTCAAAGTGAATGCTACCTCAATGCCCTGGAAGCGATGGAACGTAGGGACTTACTCCGCATCAGCGAACGGAGGTTGGTTCGGATTGAAGCTATAATTAGTGGGATGAATTGAGGATGCAGCCTTGGATGATAAAGTGATTGTGCTGAAAGATTGGGTACCAGGTTGGGTAAGGGATTCTTACTTGACTGAGGATGAAATTGCTATGTTTGAGGAAGAATTGCGTCACTCTTCATTACCGCAACAGGATATCGAAAGTGTTTCGGATAATAATAATCCACAAACGCGGTTGGTCGGGGAAGCTTTGACCAAGTTGGAATCCCTAGACCGAGCTAGCGTGGAGAAATGGCTACACCGCATTCCTACTGAATTGTTAGTGGAATTAGTAGAAGAATCAAAACACTAAAAAACATCAACAAAATGGCTTACACCTTGTGTGTAAACAAATAGTGATTTAAGGATTGAGAACGATATAGCGCAGTTAGGATGAACGGCAAAAGCAAGACTATCAAACCGTTCAGTGGGCTAGAAGTATTTTATATTAGTTTTATGCCAACACTAAAGGTATACACAAAAGCCTCACAATGGAGCTTGGTGTATACTTTATTTGGGCTAATTAATCAGCAAGTTGCTATCAGTTTCTATGAAAGCGCCCTAGTATACACCAAGGCTTTTGATAGAGTTTGGGGTATACTGCTTGTTTGCCAAGTAACAATAGAGTTACTATCCACTTCATCCGTCGCATCGCAGCATACATCCAGCATCCTTGCTGCCATCCATTCAAGGCGAGCCACCCGCGCTTCGACATTGCCGTTGCCTTGAAAATAGCGATTCTTGAATCCTGCTAAGCCACCGCACCTCCTTCCGTGCTCGTTAGTGGCTCTACCTCATCCAAGCTTCACTATCCCCACATTCTTGTTTAGCCGATCGGGCTCGAACAAGGGGTCTTACCCCGCATCGCACCCCGATCGCTATTGGATTTCTATGCTGCGTATGGCTTTGAGAAGAACCCACATCAGCAATCGAGGCGATCGGGGTAAAGTAGGGGGTTTTACCCCGTATTATGCTGCGATCGCCTCCTAATTCCCTTGTGGTATATGGGTTTGAGTAGAAGCGATCGGGGCGATCGGGGCGATCGCCCACTCCTCACCTTTTTTATTAAGGGGTGTTTTGTTGTTGCAAGTAAATAGGCCCCCCTCTCTATTTTTAAGGAGTAGTACCCCGATCGCCCTGATCACCCTGATCACACCCTTAAAACCTTTGATATTGCGTTGTATTTCTAGTGATCGGGGCAGAACAAGGGGTAAGACCCTACAATGTGCCTCGATCGCCTTTATACGGCTCAAAGTATTGATATTTCGTAATGTGTTAGATGATCGGAGCAGAATAAGGGGTAAGACCCCCCATTATGCCCCGATCGCCTGGTCAATAAAAATGAGGGGTAAAACCCCCCATTTTTATGATTGTGATGGAACACAGGGATGGACTCTACATCCACGAAGAGATAGATGCGGATGGATGGTGAATGAGTTGTAGAGACATCAAAAAACTAAGAGAGTCCAAAGAAAGAGCTACCGCATGGTGTGAAAAAGAGAGGGCAATCAATCACAAGTTTCTCCCCAATACCTCAACCACTATCGCAGCGACGCTCAACTTACGAGCAATAGCTTCTTTTACTTTAGGGAGCTTTCCCACCGGGATGTAGACACTCTTCACATGCCACTTGCCGTTGGTTTTAACTTTGTAGCGGTAGTGGTTGACTGTGCTTTCACCCTTCCAAAAGCTGTACACCAACCCGCTGCCTCCTTGAATTACAGGCGCTTGGTGTATACTTTCGGTTAGTAAATCGTTAGTGGCATTGCTATCACTTTGATTGCCATCACTGGGGTATACACCAAGACTGGGTATTGAGGCTTGGTGTATACTTTCGGCTAGCAAAGAGGTGTCGGTGTTAGCATCAGTTTGGTTGTCGCCCCTGTGGTATACACCAGAGACTCTTTGATGTTCCAGTGATGCAGAGAATGAAGCTCGTTCTATACTATCAATTGTGAGAAAAGTTGGCAAACAAACAGAGTCATTGCTATCACTTATATGAGGTGCGAGTGAGGCTTGGTGTATACTCTTGCTCCCTAGAGTAATGCTAAAGCTGCTGTTAGCCCTATTGTGGATCGCTGAGTATACACCAAAAGGTGTTAATGAAGCTTGGTGTATACTATCGAGTGCTGAAGCAATGGGAGAGTTGTTGTCAGTTGCGATGGCAGAGCCATCACATAAACAAAACTCGGATAATTGAGCTTGGTGTATACTCAGGTTTGACCATATAATGGCAGAATTGCTATTAGCTTTAGTTGTAGAGTCAGAGTATACACCAAGCGCTTTGGAAGTTTGGGTTGATGTTACTTGCTCCAATGGCATAAATTCAAAGCGAATTACCCAAACTTCGAGGCTGCTGTTGCCTTTAAAGTATTGCTGAATGAACTCTGCGACTGAGGAACACATTCCCCCTTCAGCCTGCAAATCTCCATCGGGCATGGCTGCAAGTTGCTCTTTGTAGGGAGCGCCAAGCAACCGACACCAACCAATTTGCTTGCCTCCATAGCGGATATCTTTATCGAGGGCTTTGACTAATTTATTGTGATGGAAAGCGTTAACGAATTTTTGAGCGTGTTTATCTTTCCAAACACGGCGTGTCACCGTTTTATGGGTTAGATATTGCAGCGTTTTACCGAAACTAATACCCAACCCCGATAATGCAAACTCGGCGGTGTTCTCAATCGACGATTCTGAAAGCTTGGGCGAGGTGCTGCAATCGTTTGAGGGCAATTTAAGCTTGTCCCGGCATGGGTGTTTTGGCAAAGAGGTATCTGGCTCGGATTCTACTTTTGGTTGTGTTTTGGAAAGCGCTAAAAGTTCGGATGTCGCTGTGAATCGGGATGTGTAGATAGTGCGGTCGGAGTACATATTGAGCGTCCTCATCGATTTCTACCAACTGTTCGACGGTGAAACAATTTAGGGCAGCAGCAGCTAGCTCAAAACCACCGATGCCGCTGAATAGTGAAAGCGTTCGCATCATCTTCGATTCTCCTTTTGGGGAGTCACAACTGCGCTTCTTAAATAGGTGACTCAGCGGGTGTCAATAATCCCTTAGCATCCATAATTCCAGCTTCTAAAGCTAATCTTGGCGTATCGAATTCACCCTTTAAATCACCGAATAGCGAAGCGCTGTAAGCCAACCGATAAGCAAACTTCTGCGAGTTAGTTATCGAGTGCCACACTTCGACATAGTGCCAGCCTTTCAAAGGTATGCTAAGCCAGAACTTATCCCGAAGAATTGGAGCCAAGACTTGCTTTGCTTGCCATCGGTGATGGCAATTGTCGCAGCAAAGCTCCAAGCTGTGGGGATGGCGGCGATAAATATCAGGGGAAGCGCAATTCGGGCATTTTTTATTCATAGCTAAAACCAATCCTCCGATTCTGGTGAAAATCTATTTTCTGGTTTTGAAGGGGGATGAACATCGGGCAACAAATAGAGTTGTTTTGGTTCAAGGTTTGTTACTTCTAAATCCGCGTTTGTTACTTCCACTTCAACTGGTAGCTCAACGTCTCCCATTGCTAATTCAAGTGTTTGGGCGTACACCGATGCTCCAAAATCAAATAATCCAGATTTATTGATTCTTTCCACCCAATTACCGATACCCAACAAACACTGGCTCCATAAATCAAATTGTTGCCATTGATGGTTGAGTGCATCTGCATCCAACACCGACCAAGCTGCGATTGCCTCCCTCCACTTCTCGATATCTTGGGGAATCCGCCTCTCGAACTCTTCCCTCAACCCTTTGAGCCGTTCTTTTACCGATGGTGTCAGTGCAGCAAAGATTTCAGAGCGCTGGCGGTTCGGTACGCCCAATCCCTTCACCGCTTCATAGGTTGTGCCATCTCGGTTTGCTGCTTCAGAAAGCTGGGCTACCCATTCATCAATGCTGAGCGAACGAGCGGGGTAGATCGGGGTAGAGGGCAACTCCTCACCTATTTGCTGAGGGGGGGTGTTTGGTAGATTCGGAACATCCCCTACCCTTTCATTTGTTAGGGAAGTAGTACCCCGATCGCCCCCATCACCCCGATCGCTACCTCCAAACCCTTGAGTTTGCGTGATGTTGTTGCCGGTCGAGGTAGACTGTGCGGTGTCGCCCCCCGCTATGCCCCGGTCGCCTTGCTGATTCAAATCAGGGATAAGACCTCCCATCTTTTGCTGTTCGTTCCATTCTTCAAAAGCCAACAAACCGCCTTCTGAACAGCGGAATTTGGCACACCGCCACTCTGGTTCGGGGTGCGGTTGGTTTGGTTTGCCTTGATAGCCGTTAGAAGCATCCTCAGCGAGCGAAACATCGACCATGACACCGGGCAACAGAGCCATGTGAGTCCAGTGAGCGGGCTTTAACTCGCCATCTTGGCGGTGTCGGGATACGTGGTGCTGGGGGATTACTGTTTTCAGGTGAGCGATGAACTTGCTCATTCCCCGGTTGTCCGAGTAGCCGTGCGCCTTGCAATACGCGATAAACCAACTGTGGAGTTCGTGGTTTTGGATTGGTGAAGCACTTTCGGTCGGTCGAAAGCAAAGGTCGATGAAGCTGCGTACCGGGTCGCCGTAGGTCGCGGCATCGAGTTTGGCAAGGCGGATGCGGTTGTTCTTGGAAGGTTGCAGCAGCAGGGCATCGCGTTCGCTTCGGGGCATTGCCAGCGCCCAGGATACGATGTCCGCTTTGACGGCAGAGAGTTTGTGGCGCAGGTAGGGGTCTTCTAACCCTTCCCGCCCTTTGGATAGAAGGGGCAAGCACCGCCTGTCCCAACCGTCGCCCGCGTTTTCGATTTGCAGGTGGTCAACGGAAGCTGCAACGAAGCGGCAGTTCCATTCTTTGGTGTAACCGCAGGACGAATAAAGGCTGCGACCCGAAAGTTGGCCGTTGTCTACCAATTCGTAAAACGGTCTAATCCCCGTGATGTAGCCCCCGGTGTCGGGAATGGTGTACAGAGATTTACCGGTCAGGTGTTGGTGCCGAGATTCGGGATTGCTCAATTCTGCAAAGTCGCCCGAATGCGAATCCTCCAAACCGAAGATTTCGCCCCATAGCCTGAGTAGAGTTCCCTTGCCCGAACCCGAAGGCCCGATGATGTGCACGAACTTGCCGTAGGGTGCAGTCGGGTCGATGAGCATTGAAGTGTAGGCCCTCACCGCATCGAGTTGGTCTTCACCAAAAGCGGAAATGATGAAGTCGAGAAAAATTTGGGGGCAGGGGCGGTCGCGGACGTAATCCGATTCAATGGCCGAAGTGAGGTAGTGAGCGGGGTCGTGGGGCAGGAGTTCTCCCGTTCTCATATCCACGGTGCCGTTCTTGAACGCTCTAAAATATCGGTTGGGGGGAGGTTCTAGGTACAGGCGCTTGAGGGCGTACTTGAGTGCAGATTTAGCGCAGTTGTCGCTAGAAAAGGGAAACGTTTCCTCCCATTCCCACTTGCTTACTTGGTGTAGTTTGAACACCTTTTCGCTGCACGCTGCAATCATGTGTTCGCAGCGCTTCTCGTCCTGCCGCTGCCACCATCCCGCCCCGGTGTACTGATACATGGCGCTGTTGATGGCTTTGTAATGCGTTCCGAATACCTTTCTCACCGCGAAGTCGTCGAAAGTTCGCCCCCTGGTGTAGTAATTGAAGTCCAGACCCAATTTGTCGCACAGGCTTCGGTAAAACGCATCTCGCTTGCGGTCGGGACATTTGGTAATTTCCTGGCTTGGTGAATTATCTTGATTGCCCGCACTCAATTCTTTACCAAACTCCACCAACCAAGAGGGCGGTGAACTTCCCAGAGTTTCACCGATGGTCGGCCAATAGAAGATGTTTAGCGCCACCGCATCCTTAATATTGGTTGCCCACTTGGTTGCCTCTAAGAGCGCTGCTTGCTTGTCCGCATCGGTGTTGCCCGACAAGCGAGTTATTATTTGTTGCGCTTTCCACCTCAAGCCGTGCAGGGCTTTTGCCAAACTCGTATGTTCCAGCCAAGCATCGATGCCGTTGCGGGCAATGAACTTATCGGGGTCGCCGTCGCCGTCTTCACCCACAGGCAATCGGGGAGCTACATAAGGAACGATGCCCGCTAGCAGCAAAGACTTGATGCAGCTTTCGATACCCTTATCCCCCGCGCTATCGGGGTCGAGGCAAATCACCGCTCTCTCGATTCCCGAACGCCGCAGCGACTGCACCTGCTCTCCCGACAAGCTGGCGGCTACGCAAGCCACAACGCGGGTATCTCCCAGCGCTTGAGCCACCGCTGCATCGGTAACGCCTTCGACTACCACCACTTCTTTGTGACCCGCTGCCAAAGCTCGGTCGAAGTAAAGCGGCGATTCCTTCGTAGTCAGCCACGCGCCCTCCCCATCCTTGGGATTCCAGCAAGCGTATTTCTTCGGGATGGTCGGTTCCCTCCAAGGCTGCTCTACCTTGTGAGCTTCCGAAAGTTTTCCCCAAGCTCGGTAAGCCGCATCCCTCTCGCTTTTCCACCCCCGGTGGTGCTTTTTGAGGGGCAGGGGCTTCGTGGGACAGTGACCGTACACCGTAAGCGGTTGACCCAATGCCGTGTGCCAAGGAAAAGTAACGTATCCTTCCCACTTGCGGGTCAGCACGCCCACTTCTTCCGCAATCTCTAAGCTGTAATCTCGCGCTTTGAGCGCTGCTGCAACTTCATCCTTGCTCAGGTAGTAGCCCAATCCCAACTGAGCGATCGCCTCTCGGCTCATGCCCCTCTCTGCAATCAAGTGGTTGAGAGCGCCCGTCCCCGCCTCGCTCCACAGCCAATCTCGGCACTGAGCGTACACCGCAGCCAGTATCCCCCGGCGCGCTTCCCACTTCGCGGCTACTTCTATTTCCCTCGGAGTGTGTTCGCGTTCGGGCAGCGTGACTCCCACCCTGGATGCTGCTTCCCGCAGCGCTTCTACCCAATCAATGCCCTTGGGATGCTCCCACCGATTCATCTTAATGCTGTGGATGTAGGCAAGGGGGTCGCCTGCAAACTCGCATCCCGCATCGTAGAAGCGCAGAGTATCGGGCCACACGGTAAACGAAGTTCCCGACTTGCTCTTGCGAAACGGACTACCTCCCCGCCACTTCTGGGCGCTGTGTTGAAAAGCGTGTGAGGGATGGTCGTACACCAAGTCGGCAGTGAGTCGAGGCAGCACCTCCTGCTCCCAAAACCTCAACAAGCTGCTATTTTTAGCGCGGGTGTTGCTGTTTTCCGAAGAATCTGTCATGATAGAATTCCTTATTAATAATTTTTGAGCCCTCTTCTTTTCAACGAGGGTTTGTTTTTTTGGAACTCGTGTTCTTTTCTGCGTGACCGATGTGTTAACTTTGAGTTATCCTATGAGTCAATCGATTCGCCAATCATTGACAAATTATCCCCTCTGTCACCCATAAGCGACAGATATGTAATAAATATTTACAATGACTGAACCCGTATCACCTTTATTGAGGTGGCTTTGTGAAGAACAGGCGGACATTCACGGCACAGAATTAGCTCAACAAAGCGGTATTGCGCGGCAGACTTGGAGCAAAGTGCGGCAGGGAAAGCAAGATCTCAGCAGCGACTTGCTGTGGCGGTGCATGGAGGTGATTGCACGGTTGCGCCCGGGCAGCGAGTGCGCTCTGGTGGTGAGCATTATCACCTCTCAAAATGACTTGGAGAAGAAAAAAAGGGAGAGAGAAGAGCACCCGCTTTTAAGAATTGAACGCGCTCTGTCCGAATTAAAAGACGAGACTGAAGAAAATCAAGCCATGCTGTTAATGGCAAGGCGCTTGAGAGAATCGCAGAACAAGGTTAGTGTGATTAATTTTTAGGAAAATCAACGTGTAGGAACGCCCTGTGATAATGAAAATGGTGACGCTGTGTGAGTACCGCCACCATTATTAAGTTGCTTTTTCATTAGGTGTCCGCTATCTTCTTGCAGCCACCAACTGAGCAAGCGAAGGTGTCTCCTGATTGCCTTTGTTGGCGGTACACCAAGAATCCAGCATCCGACCATATAGGACGCTAGTTTCATAAGCAATGCGGCTGTACTCTTTTCCTAATGCGGAATCTTCATCACATTGCGGGATGAGGTCAATGCCCATTGCTAAGTGTTCTTGGTCTATTTCGCGGTGCACCATCCAATAGCGGTTGGTTTTGAGTCCCAAGCGCGCGAACACGGGGATGACCGCCGAAAAGAAATCAAAACTCACGCCCTCGGATATCAGGTTCATGGCAATGACTTGATGCTCGTAGGATTCTCGCAATACCGAGCGGAAACAATAGGCGCTCACTATTTGAGTTTCTAGGGTAGGAGCTGTGGAAGTTGGGTTTTCTCCCGGTTGTAAGAATTCGTGTTTGTGCATCCAATCGAGCAGCAGCGAGGCGTGGTCTACTTCTTCTGTAGCGTGGTGCGCGAAACAGCTTTGATACCGAAAATCTCGGCACATTGTATAGCGCATCGCAAGTGCCGCAGTAAAATCACTCGATTGATAGTAGAGTTGCCTGACCCAACCTCGAACATCTTCTGGATGCTCCGCTGCGGTTAGCTGATGATAAAAAGATCCAGAAAGCAAATTCTGGCGGTACTTGGCTCCCAAATCAAATAACCACTTCATTTTTGGAATCCCCTCTTTAGAAATTATGGCAATACAATAAGTGCTTTCTATGGTACACCAGTATTATAGTACCAGTCAACCAGTATTTTTGAGGTCGGCCCCTATCAAAGGTGTGATACAATGCACTAAGCTAATCCCACAGCTAAACCCCTCAATGCACTAGAATTGAGGGTTGAGAAAGTACAGATTTGTTAGTAGGGAAGTTCTGATGCTGTCAATTTCAGACCGACTACAACATCAAGAAAATGCCGGCATTTTAATTGTCAACCGCCACCGCCAAATGGTAGGAGTCACTCCCAACTTGTTGAGAATTTGGAATCTGCCCGAACTTATTGTGCGGTCGCTATCCGACCAACTCGCATTGGAGTTTGTATCCGAGCAGTTTGAGAACCCTCAACTGTTCTTGAAGGATATGAAAGAAATCTACGAGCAAACGCACCTAGAGATTAAGGAAAAAGTGCAGCTCAGGGATGGACGCATCATCGAGCGCCATTCCCGGCCCCTGTGGCTCAACGGAGTTTATGCAGGCAGGCTGTGGATGTTTGAAGTGAATTAGCGCGGTAGGCGGCACAGAATTATTAGCAATATTCTGCCTTTTAGCAGTGCCTCGCAATCGGTAAAGTATGAATTAATGACATGAGAAAGAATTATGCCAACTTGTATGACAGACCCGGTTTTACCGATTGTTGTGGATACTGCTGCGCCTATCACCATTAGTTCTCAAATTACCGAACAGCTTAAGCTGTTGATTGCCCGCGGCAATTTGAAGCCAAATCAACCTTTACCGCCGATTACCCACTTGGCTAAGTGCTTGGGAGTAAATCACAATACTGTAGCCCAGGTATACAACGAACTGATTGCTTTGGGATATCTTGTAGGCAACCGAGGTAAAAGAACGGTCATTGCCGATACTCCCTTCATCAGGCAAATGGTTGCCCGCAAAACCTTTTATGACCTAATCAGTCAAGCTTTCCATTCAGCCTCCCAATATGGGTTGACCGCATCAGAGTTTTCAGCAGCAGCTTACGCTCAAGCCGTGTTAGCCGATCGCCATCGAGTAAATGTAGCATTCGTGAATTTCTATCCCGACAGTATCGATATCAGTGCACGTTTAGAATCTGCAACGGGATTGGGTATCGTATCGGTTCCTTGGGCGGACTTAGAAGCTAAAGAACCACAAGCCTTTTCACAACTTTTATCTGCAGATTTAATAGTAACGACAATCAAAAACCTGTGGGATGTGGCTCAGATAGCAGACCCCCATAAGGAAGTAATAGGCATTGAAGTGCAGCCCGATATGCACTTATTAAGCCACATTTCATCGCTTCCCCGCAACGCCAAGCTGTTATTTGTGTGCGTGGAACAAAGCAGCAGCGAAGCAATGAAGCAAATTATCGACTATAACGTGCATCACGTAGAATCACAAGCCGTTACCCTAGAATTTGTTCAAAACAATGCGACCACACTTCAAGAAGTTGATTTAGTGGTATGTTTGAGCCAAGTGGAGAATCAGCTAAGTAGATACATTCCCAGAAACCTGAAATTAATGACCTTCAGCATCGGCATCGACCCGGTGAACTTGCTCGTACTCCAAGCCCGTTTGGGTGCGGTTGAAATGGAAAAATTAATGTAGCAGCAGTTTGCTAAATTTTAATCTTTGATAATCCTGTGAAACAACTAGAACTTTTCCCCGGCTTCCAACCCAGCTCCGCCAAACCCACTCAACTAACGATGACTGTTGGTGCCCTGCATTCTTGGAAACAGCGCATCCTTAAACACCAACAATCTGCTGCCTCCGAACAACCGAAACAGGGAACGCTGTTCGAGCTAGCGCCCAATCCCTGCGACCCCAACAATATAGACCCGTTTGCCCTAGAATTGCACAGTCTTTCATTCTGCGAGAAACCGGATTGGGGAGATTCCCATTGCCTCTATTTCGTCATAGATAACCAGCTTCCATTGCTATTGTATGTGGGAGAAACAGAGCGCACTCCCAAGCAACGGTGGATGAGCCACGATTGCCATAGATACATTGAAAATTACATCGAACTGCACCGGCGCTATTCCTTGGATGTGGCTGTGGCTATTGCATTTTGGTACGGAGCGCCGAGCAATCGGAAACAGCGGCTGCAACTGGAGTTAGAGCTTATTTACAAGTGGAAGTCACCTTTCAACAAAGAATGCTGGCAGCAGTGGGGACAGCCTTTTGGTAAGTGAAACGGCTAGAATTTGGTATGTTAAAGTTAGAAACCGTACAGGCACAGTCCGCTATCTCCGAATCAAACATGGATCGATTTGAATTTCAGCTAGCAATGCTGCAACAAGGAGCGGAGGAACTAGAGAAAAAAATAGCTAACTTCACAACAATCCTGATGCAATTAAAAACTGCTGCAATTACCATTTGGGTAGCGCTGGTCGGTTGGGTGTTTGCAAACAAAATAGATGCGTTAGTTCCGCTGGGGTACGTTATAATTTTTGGTTTTTGGTTTTTAGAAGCTACCTACTGGAGGGTGCAATTTTATTACATGCAAAGAGCCGCCGCAGTTACCGAATTCTTGAACGATGAAAGGGCTTTAGAGGAAAGTTTTAATGCCAGTTCTATACCCGAAGATCTAGTTCACCCCCTCGGTTCTTTGAAAATATTTAAAATGCCTTCTTTGTGGAGAGCTATGCGCGCTCCGTCAATCTATATTTTTTATACTTTTTTATTTGCTGTTAATTCGGTCGTTTGGTCGATCGCTTTTAAAACAGCTCTTTAACTGGTCGAGCTCCGAAAGTGCGATTGACCTGCTACCATCGACGGCATAAAGGTTATCAAATCGTGGGTGAGGCAGTTGAGGTCTAATACTGAGGTTTTGGGGTTGCTACCAAAGCAGCAGGTGCCGCATTGATGGTCCACAGCTTGCAAAGGAATGTTATTGCGGAATTACAGGCTAAACGGGATGACGGGCACGGCATTTCGCTAATCGACTTTAGAACCGCTGTCCAGTGATGAACCAGGCGATCAGCAGCTTCAGTATTATTCAGGGTGCAATCCAGGAGTAAGTTGTCACCGACAACACGCACGCGATTGTTAGGTTCGGCAAACCGAGGATTTGCCACCATTCCCACGGATCGTTCAGGCATCAGGTAGAGTTCAAAGCCTAGAATCAATTTCCGCTCAGATGGATTCTATGTCAAGTTTTTCAAATTAATCATTGCTAAAGAACGTGTTAACAAACTTTTTTGTCTCATCACTCGTATCAGCAGCTAATTTAATTTAAAGAGGTAGCCTACTAATGCCATCTGACTATCGCCAATCTCTCAACTGGCTGTTGCAGCAGTTTCAGCCATTGCCCGGTAAACCTGACCTTCTCTACGGCTTGCGTACCCTTTTAGCAGCGAGCGGGCCCATTGCAGTTGGCTTCATTGCAGGTCATCCTGCTGCAAGTGCGATCGCGGTGATGGGAGCTATGTTTGTTGGCATGGTCGATGCGGGTGGAGCCTATCGCCAAAAAGCAACTGTAATGCTCGCAGCCACCATTGGCGTTACTGTCGCCTTGCTAGTGGCGAATTTGGTTAGTAGTACCCTGTGGCTGGCTATTAGACATCTCCCAAAACTCGCAAAGCTTATCTGGCAAAGGCTTTGCGAATTATAACTCTTCTCAAAAATCTCTGCCTT